>DAIDJC010000005.1 GCA_027451565.1 Limisphaerales bacterium
ATCCCCAGCCCGACGTAATCCACCTTCTTTGCCGCCTGCCCGGTTTCCTCTAAAACAGTCAGTTCTTCCTCCGTCAAACCCGATGCCTTGGCCGCCGCTGTCAGTGTGACGCCGCCTATTTCCCGCGCTTTGCGTATAACATCCCCACAGTGATCTTCAAGATTCATGTCCGCAAGGTACCGGATTCCCATCGTACGGCAAGCGCCTGTCCAAGACATTCCACGGCATTGCATTGACGGATGATTTCATTTTTTGCTGGTTTGCGGCCCGGATCGTTTCTAAGCTGTCGTTAACTTAAATTTTCCCTCTATGGACATCGTTTTCAATTGTCCGAATTGTGACCAGGAGCTGGCAGTGGATCAATCTGGCGCCGGAACCCCGATTGACTGCCCATCCTGCGGTGAAAACATCGTGATCCCGGCCAGCGGCAAGGTGACGACAGGACCTTTGCCCTCCATGGCCAGTCCACCCACCGCAGCAAGCGCCATGGCATCCTCCGCAGCAGCACGCACGGCCCTTCATTTGAAGGTGCCTGTACGCGACAAGCCCGGGGAAATGCTCATAGACAAACCCAAACCGCCCTTGGAAATTGTCCAAAAAGGCGCCGGCAAACGCTTGCGCATTTGCACCATCCGCCGGACTAGTTGCGTGGAGTCCGGCCACGACCATTTCGATGAACGGGTCTCCGAGGTGCTGGGGCAAATTGGTGAAACAAACTTGGTGGGCATCCATGTTCTGGCCTATGATTGTTTTGACGTGACCACCCAAAAGGTATTAGGGGATTACGGAGTCATGATCGTTTTCCGTGGTTGAGGTTCAGGAATTGCCTTTGACTTGATCCCCGCATGGGGCTAGCGTCATTTGCATGCGACGTCGGTTTGTTGAGATTTTGATTTTGACCGCGGTGGTCATGGCGCTGCCGTTTAGGTGTCCGGCCCCCTTGATCTACACCCCGGGAGAGGGTTGGTATTATGAACTTTTTGGCGGAAACACCAAATGGCAGCGGCCCCGTGCCAAGGACCAATTGGATGTAGCTGAAAAAGCCTTGGCTGCAAAGGATTACGATACAGCCATGCACGCTGCATCGCGGGTCTTGAAGGTGTTCCCGCTTTCGGATTATGCTCCTGAAGCCGCTTATGTTCAGGGGCGCTGTTTCGAGGCCGAGGGCAAGGATGAGGCAGCCTTTCAGGCTTACCAGGATATTATTGATCATTATCCCAAATGCACCCAGTTCAATGAGGTCTTGAACAGGCAGTATGCCATCGCCAACCGGTTTCTGGGCGGTGAATGGTTCCGTCTATGGAACACCATCCCCCTCTACCCATCCATGGACGAAACGGCCAACCTTTTTGGAAAAATCGTGGCAGATGGGCCTTTCAGCCCGGTGGCGCCCAAAGCACAGATGAGCATCGGCAGCGCCCACGAAAAAGCAAAGGATTATGCCGAGGCAGTGAAGGCCTACGAAACAGCCGCAGATAAATACCAGAACGACCCTCAAATTGCCGCAGATGCCATGTACCGTGCCGGCGTGGCTTGGCAAAAACAGGCAGACACGGCCGAATATGACCAAAGCGCAGCATCCAAGGCGATTTCAGCCTACATGGATTTCATATCCTTTTTTCCCGATGACCCCAGGGTGGCAACCGCCCGAAAAGCCATCGAGAAATTGAAGGCTCTTCAAGTGCAGGGAAGTTTTGATGTGGCGCAGTTTTACGAGCAATACCACGAATGGGCCGGCGCCGTGGTTTATTACAACGATGTCTTGCAGCAAAATGCCAATTCCCCATTGGCCACCCTGGCACGTCAGCGAATTGACGCGTTGAAGCCCTTGTTGAAATCTTCAAAACGCTGAATTGCATGCGCTGGAGGACCTATTGTCTGGCTGCCGTTCTGGGATTGACCTGTGGCTGCGCCGCGTATCACTTGGGGCCAGTCAATGGGGCCACTGCGGGTGATCAATCCATCGAAGTTGCCCCTTTCAATAATCAAACCTTGCAACCGCGCTTGGGTGATTCCTTGACTCAGGCCACGCGCGAGTGCCTGCAACAAGATGGCACCTACCACCTCGCCACCCACGGGGAGGGTGACATTCGCTTGACCGGTGTGATCCAAGCTTATCAAAGAAGCGCCATTGGCTATTTGAGCACGGATGCCGTTACACCGGAAGATTTTCAGGTGGGAATGGATGTCCACGTGACAGCTTACGATGTGGATACTGGCAAAGTGCTTTTGGATAAGGTAATACACGCCTTCACCCTGGTACATGTGGGGTCGGACCTGGCTAGCGCAGAACGCCAAGCCATGCCTCTGCTAGCCGAAGATGCCGCCCAGAAAATTAACGAGTTAATGAGTGAAGGTTCCTGGTAAATGTTCTGCCGCGAGAAGCATTCCAATTCGGGTTTAATTGATTTTCTTGAAACCTTTTTGTCGCCCATCCTGTCTTTCTCCTTGAGGCTGCCCAATAAAAGTGGCCCGTTAACCAAACTAAATCGCAAAAACTGACGGTGTTATTATGAAAGTGAACCTTGTTAAATTCGCCTTTGTGGGGGCCGTGGTCGCCTCCTTGTCCCTGGTCCCCGCCCTTGCACAGGCTCAGGACAACAGCAGCGGAGATAGCTCCACACAAACCGCTCCCGTGAAAAAGCACAAATTTACCCCTTACCACGGCAAGGTGGAATCCGTGGATACTTCCGCCCAGACCTTGACCGTGGGCAGCCTAACTCTCCAAGTGGGATCCTCCACCAAAATTTCCAATGCCGCCACCCATGAGGATGCCACATTGGACAGCATCAAGCCGGGTGAGTTCGTCAGCGGTGCTTACAAGAAGACTTCAGATGGCAAGCTGGAAGCCATTTCCATCCATATTGGAAAAAAGTCCCATGCCCACAAGACGCCGCCCAGTGACGGCTCTGCCAACACCAATTCTGTAGCGAACTAAGGTTCTGACAGGGGCCTTTATCAGTCCCTTTCATTTTTGGACCTTTTCTGACAGGCGCCGCAAGATCATGAATCTGCGGCGCCTTTTTCGTGCCCGCCTGCATGTTGGGCCTGAAATCAACTGCAATCCAGATTTTGCATGACCAGAAAAATACTCGGAAGGAATCCAAAAACCTGCAGGAACTTAATGGGAAAGGCTTCCAAGGCAGGGGCTTTCCACCATCTCCGGAGTTGCCCTTGGTTTCGTTGCAAAAGGTTGGAATGAAAACTCTATTTTTTACGACGCCACCAGCCGGTAGTGCGGTTGTTTTTGGAGGGCTGATTGTCTTCCTGGGTTTGTTGCCGCAGCAGGAGGCTACGTGCCACTTCAAAATCCAGTATCAGTTGGTCGTAGCTGAGGAATCGGTCGCCTGGATCCTTGGCCAAGGTTCTCGAGAGGGCGTCGCTCGTGGCTTGTGATATTTCAGGGATGACCAGGTTGGCCGGGGTTAAGGCCGTATAAACATGGGCCTGCACCACCTCATCAGGCGTGGGTGCATCGAATGGCACATGGCCGGTGATGGCATGATAGAGGGTGGCCCCCAGGCTGTACATGTCCGATAGAAAGGTTTCCTTCTCCCTCTTTATTTTTTCAGGCGCCACATAATAAGGCGTTCCTCGAGTGAATTCGCTCGATTCCTGCTCGGCATTGGCTTTTCGCGCCAGCCCAAAATCCACAAGTTTGGGTTCATTGTCCGAATTAAAAAGAATATTGCCCGGCTTGATGTCGCAGTGCAGAAGGTCGTGCTTCAAGGCCATGCTGAGCGCCGACGCTATTTTGATGGCCACATCCAATACCGCAAGTTCCTTCAGGACGTGCTCTTTTTCTATTCGATTATCCAAACTGCCCTGGTCCGCTATTTCCATCACCAGATAACGCTCTCCCTGCCATTCATCGAAAGTGTAAATGTGAATGATGTTGGTGTGATTGAGTTGGGCGCATGCTCGCGCTTCCAAATAAAAGCTTTCCAGCATCTGGGCGTCGCTCATGAGCTCCTTTTTCATGAGTTTTACTGCCACCATGCGTTCCAACGTGGTATCCCAAGCACGGTACACCACACCCATGCCTCCGGAAGCGATTTTCGAGCGCAGCTCAAATTGGCGCAGAACCATGGGCATCATAATGGCGTGCCCGCACTTGCTGCATGGAACCGTCGCCAGAGGAGCCAGATCACCAGGGATGAACGTTTTGGTGTCACATCCCGGACAACTCACCATTTTTAATGGCTTTTCGCTCATGTCTGTTTTAATTTAACACTGTATTTCGTTGACACAAAGCATTTTTGGTGCCCTTCAGCCCGGGTTTTGGCCTTGCAGCACTCATCTTTTTTTCCTTTGACAAACTCTCATTAATAAGTTAATAGTATGCTCATGATAGTAGGGCTTTTGATCTCCAAGCAAGACTCCGGGTTGGCGCATTGCGCCAGCCAGGCATCCATTTGGATGCGTCAAGGGGGCCGAGCGGGCAGGGTTGGAGGATGTAATTAGTTTTCCATCAAATTTCAACAAACCCGCGATTGCCCCTCAATCGCGGGTTTTTTGCTTTTACAAAATAATGACGATTAATAAGGGAATATGAACCAAAACAAGACAAAATTAAGCGCCGAATTCAAGCCGGAAACCCGGTTTGAGCTCCATCCCGCCGCCGGGGTGTCTTTTCGGGTTTTGTTGCCCGAGCTTTTTGAAAAGTTAAAAAATGATCTTCTTGCGGAGAAGTTGTTTTTTGCCCAAACAGTTGCATGGCATGTGCCCCTCAGGCGTGCTGCGAATGAGGCGGCTGCCCTGGCCTGGAGCCATCCCTTCCCGTTGCTCGTATTGCCAGAGTTGTTTGCCGAGAAAGTGGCCGAAACCACCCGGCGCCTCGCACGGCAGGGAAAAATATCTGCGAAAATCAAGGGTGCAGAGGATGAAACCTTTGCGGCCTGAGGACTCCATGGCCGCACGGCTGGGCGGCTTCTCCTTCCCGTTTGTGGCGGCCAGGCTTCTCAGGATTCTTCCACCCTTTGGATCCGCGCCCCCAGGTCACGCAGTTTCCGGTCCATCTGCTCGTAACCGCGGTCCAAATGATAAATGCGGTTCACCTGCGTGATCCCACTGGCGGCAAGGCCCGCAATAACCAACGCTGCCGAGGCCCGTAAATCACTGGCCATCACAGGCGCTCCGCTCAGTTTCTTGCCCCCCTTTACAATGGCGCTGGGTCCCTCTATCTCAATCTCCGCCCCCAATCGCGCCAACTCGCTCACGTGCATGAAACGGGATTCAAATATCCGCTCCGTGATGATGCTGATGCCCGGGGCCAGTGCCAGCAGCGCCATCATTTGTGCCTGCACATCCGTGGGAAATCCTGAGTAAGGAAGCGTGGTGACATCCACCGGTTTCAGCCGTCCACGCCGCCGAACCCGCAATTCAGATCCATTGCGGTCAACGGCAACGTTCGCCTCCTGAAGCTTGTCCAACACCGCCCTTAGATGTTCGGCGCGGGCACCCCTCAAGGTGATATCCCCGGAGGTGGCCGCAGCCGCAATCGCAAAGGTGGCCGTTTCAATTCGGTCCGGAATCACCTCGTGCTCGGCCCCATGCAATTGAGGGACACCATGGATGGTGATGGTGGGACTGCCCGCGCCTTCGATCCTTGCCCCCATTGAGTTTAGGAATACAGCCAGATCCATCACTTCTGGTTCGCAGGCGGCGCTCTCTATCACCGTGATGCCCTCACCCAAGGCGGCCGCCATCATCACGTTGGCTGTGCCCAAAACCGTGGGGCCGGCCCGCCCACCCAAAAATACGGAGGCGCCTTTTATTTTGCGCGCCGTGGCCTCCACATACCCACCCTCAATCCTGATCGCGGCGCCCAGCGCGGCAAACCCCTTTAGATGCAGATTGATCGGGCGGGCGCCTATGATGCATCCGCCCGGCAGCGAGATGCGGGCGCGCTTGAGCCGTCCCAGCAGTGGCCCTGCGATGCAGATGGACCCGCGCATTTTCCGAACCAGTTCGTAATCCGCATACCCCTTGATCCTGCGCGCCTGCACCCGTAACGTGCCTTTTTCCAACGTGGCGGAGGCTCCAAGTGATTGCAGTATTTGAACCATGAACCGGGTGTCGCTCAAGTCCGGCACCCTGTGAATGACACATGGCTCGCTCGTCAGCAGTGTCGCCGCCATGATGGGCAGCGCGGCATTTTTGCTCCCGCTTATCTCCACCGTCCCCCGCAAAGGCACCCCGCCTCGGATCAAAAAGCTGTCCATTTTTTCTGTTTCCTGGGTTTAAAATTGACCGGCCTGTTATTTGGACCCCAACCGACCGGGGCCAAGGTGGATCCCGATTGATTCTTCATCCTAACGTTCACCCCACCCCGATACCAGCCGGGTGCGGTGGATTAAGAGTCATGATCCGTGCCCGTTGACTGTAATCATCCTGCACAGCTTGCACAATCCACTTTTCTCCTGAGAAAATTTCTTTCAACGCCTCCTCCTGACCATCTCCAAATTCCACCATTAATTTTCCACCAACGGATAAAAAAGGAGCAGCCTCCACTGCCAGGCGCCGATAGAAACCCAGGCCATCCGGGCCGCCGTCCAAGGCCATGGGTGGATCAAAATCACGAACCTCAGGATCCAGCGTGGCCAGTTCCAATGTGGCAATATATGGAGGGTTGCTCAAAATCAGGTCAAAAGGCTTGTCCCTCATTCCATCCAAGGGGGCAAATCTATCCCCATGAAGAAACTGTATTCTCTCATGCACACCGTTTTGCACGGCATTCTGACAGGCCATATCCAGGGCTTCTTGAGATAAATCGGTCGCCACCACCATGCTTGAGGGACATTGTGCTGCCATGGCAATGGCGATGCACCCGCTTCCTGTGCACAAGTCCAAAATCCGACAGCCCCCCCCCGGCCGGGCGGAATGTAAATATTTCCACCCGGATTCTGCCAGTAATTCCGTCTCGGGACGGGGTACTAAAACGTGCCTATTCACCCTTATTTCATGTCCCCAAAACGAGGTGGATCCCGTGATATGCTGGAGCGGCTCTCTCATCCCTCTACGGCGCACTGCTTCCCGCAAGGCATCTGTTTCCGCCGGCCCAAGAGACCGGTCAAACTTCAGGTACAACGTCATGCGCGGCATCTTCAAAATGTGGGCCAGCAATAATTCAGCCTGCAGGCGCGGTGATTCCACCCGGCGCTTGGCCAAGAACTCAGCGCTCTTTTGAATCGCTTCCAAAACAGTCACCCCGGCAATTTACTGCCATTCACACCTCAAATAAAGCCTGTCATCAGGCCTGGCAATTCGCCTGACTTGTCTCAAATTAAATTTCAGCCGTGAGTCAACTCGCCGCTGCCATTCTTCATTTAGCGCGCCGACCCAAGCCCCTCCAGGTAGGCCAGGATCAGTTTGGGCAGGTCCCGGCTGTATCCTCCCTCCAACAAACTGAAAAGTGGCGCTTCCAATGTCCCCAATCTTCGTCCAAGCCAGTGGTAATCCTCCTCTTCCAAGCTTCCTTGAGCCAGGGGATCGCGGCGGTATGCGTCAAACCCGGCGGACACAGCCACCATATCGGGCTGAAAACAGCATAGTGCGTCCAAGGCACGTTGAAGCATGTCCAGGTAGGTTTCACGAGGAACAGAGGGTGGAACACAAAAATTGAAGGCGTTGTTTCCACGGTTGGCAAGACCTGTGCCGGGATATGCCGGGGATTGATGCACGGAAAAAAAAGCCATCCCGGGTTGGTCCAGCAAGATATCCTCGGTGCCATTGCCGTGATGAACGTCAAAGTCAAAAACAGCCACCCGTTTGCAACCCTCTGTGCGCGCTGCCAAGGCCGCAATGGCTATATTATTCAAATAGCAAAAACCCATGGATTGATTCCGCGTGGCATGATGGCCCGGCGGACGCATCAGGCTGAAGGATGGTTCCCCGGCCAGTGCCAGGGTCAACCCCGCCAGCGCCGCTCCTGCTGAGGCGCGGGCATAATCCCCTACTTTCTCGAAATAAGGCGTGTCGGAATCGAAATCACGCGGCTCCTGCAACCTCTCCAGGATTTCCGGCGCATGTGCCCGCAGTATGGCTTCCGTGCTGGCAGAAGCGGGCGTGACCCATGCCAGCGGCAAATGGTTCTGTTTTTGCAGCATCGCGCAAGTGGCCGTGATCCGGGCCGGGCGCTCCGGATGGCCGGGATTTAAATACCCGGCGCATGCTGAATCAGTGATGATTGTCACCCTGAAAGTGTCGCGAAAGCCACAGGCCTGGCAAAGCCATTTTGCGATTTTTCACCATCTGAAAAACCATGGCCGAAACTGCACCCGCCCAAAACCCAGGGGCGATCATTAGGCCAATTCAAATGGTACCCCATAGTCTCTGCCGTTTGAATCCGGCGCCAGGGCATTACAGGGGAATCACCGTTTTTTTTGGTGGCTTTCCGAGCTGTAAACACTCCTCTCCAATAGCTCGGCCAGCACCTTCTCGGCATCGCCTGGCTGCCATGCCTGCCATTCCATGCCGTGAAGACGGGTGCCCGCCATCAACATGGATTCTTGCCACAAGGCCCGCTCCATGCCTGGCAGCGGTTGGATGGACCCTTGAATTAAAAGGCCGGACCTATTGCGACGCTGTGCGGCACCCGCAATTTTGCGGCCCTCGAACAAAAGGTCAAATTTTTCATATCCCACAAAGCACGATCCCGGTACGCGGGGATGGATGGGAATGGAGCCGGGTGAGACAAAAGCATCCGGTGCAAGATTTGATTTGATCTGAAGGTTCAGGAAGGCCTCACGGATCCAGGAATGGATGCGATGGTAGCTATCGGTGGCGGTCAGGGCATGCCATTCGTGGCCGGGTGGAACGGTCAAACTATAAGTCCAATCGGCATCATGGGCCACGACGCCACCACCGGTGGGGCGCCGGATCAGGGGACGCAGATGGGTGGCCTTCTCCACCAATGCGTATCGCTGCAGATGGCCAAAGGTGGCGGCTGGCTGGGACCATCCATAGAAACGGAGGATGGGACGACCCAATTCAGATACCCTCTTTAAAAGAGCCTCGTCCAAGGCCATGTTAAAAGCAGGTGAACCAGCCCCTGAATCCAAATGATACCAGGTCATGGTTTTCTGGTCCTTACACCCAGCCGTGGGCAGAGCGATGCCAATTCGCAAAGCCCACAATCTGGTTTGCGGGCTCCGCACCGTCGTCGGCCATGCCAGATGAGCCAGTGGCTGAACAAAGTCCACTCTTCCTGGGGGACCAGGGGTGTCAGGGCCATCTCGATTTTTACCGCATCTTTTTCGCGGGTCAATCCCAGCCGGTTGGCCAGCCGGGTGACATGTGTGTCAACCACAATGCCAGATTGGATGCCAAAAGCGTTTCCCAGGACCACGTTGGCTGTTTTGCGACCCACGCCCGGCAGGGCATGCAACTCCGCCATCGTTCGCGGAACCTCCCCCCCGTGTTTCTCCACCAATTGCTCGCAGCAAGCCTTGATGTTGCGCGCTTTGTTCCGAAAAAATCCGGTTGTTTTGACCAATTCCTCCAATTCCTGAATGTTTGCCCGGGCATAATCTCGAGCCGTCTGGTGACGTTTAAATAAAACCTTTGTCACCATGTTCACCCGTTTGTCTGTGCATTGGGCGGATAGAATGGTGGCCACAAGCAACTCCAGTGGATTGTTGAAATGCAACTCACAATGGGCGTTGTAATACACCCTACGCAGCACGGCCATGATTTGACCTGCCCTGACTGTCCGCTCTTGCAGTGTCTCACGTGGCATCCTGGCGCTCTTTCCTTTCCACCCCCGGCAGGGGGCGCAGAAATCCCCGCCCGGGGGATGTGGATTAAATCTATTTGGCGACAGGTGCGTTGGTGATGGTGCCTTCAGTTCCACCGGTTGACGGGGGTTTGACTGTCACAGACACCGTGGACCCGGTTACCAAAACTTCTGGTGGATGGGCAAAAGTGCACCGGCCATCGGTCCAACGGTATAACCGGCCTTCCTTGTCGTTCAAAAAGGACCAGACGAACCAGATGGCAAAACAAATGGAGAGAATTTTGGGCCAGAGCGATGGTTTTTCCGCAAAGGCATCCGTGGATCCAAAAACGGCGCCTGGAGGCAACGAGGCGACGCTTGTTAATGCCCCGCCGAACGGAACGTTCATCCGAGCTTTGGAATTCACCGCCCAACCATTGGCGTCCAAAATGGGGCCCAAGTTTCGTTTCCTGAGTTTCAGCCAGGCAATGGCCATGGAGGGGGCTGAGATCACCAGCATCACCCCTGCAAAAATCAAAGGTATTTGCCAGGGCTCAAACTTGCCCAGAAACACCAGGATACTGGCGCCTGCTGCCGCCAAGCTGCCCAAGGCAACGCTGATCAAAGCTATCACGCTGGGGTCAAAGGCGCGCTTGGAACCCGCAGCGCCGCCCGCAGGTGCGTTGGCCAGGGTTGAAAGCTGGGCGTTCGCAGCGGCTTCTGCATCCGCCGCCTGCTTGGCCGCCCGTTCCTCCAGCATTCTCACCAGCTTTTTGTAGGGTGACCAAAAAGCCTGACGTATGCTGATGGGATTATCCACGATTTTTGTGATGGTCGCATCCCAATCACGGCCGGACCGGTCATAAAAAATACCGTTGCGCCCAACCATTAAATTGTCCGAATCACCACCGGTGAATCCCGCCACGATGGACATTTTCTCGCCGGTTCCCTTTCTCACACAATCGCAATACGCCAGATAAGTGCCAGCCATGCCAGCCATGACCGCATGCTTGCCTGCGTCATCCACCGTCAGGCACAGGTCGCAACTGCGCTGGTCCAAATAAAGCGTTCCAGCCTGGAAAATCGCTTTGTCTTTGCGACCATAAAAGTCTGCAAAATTGACAAAATTCCTGCAGAGGCGTCCCAAGTCCCGGTGGTAATGAATCAAACGATGAAGTCCAAGCACCGCCTGGGAGTTGCCTTGCTCCGCTTGGTCCAGTGCAATCAAATCCGTCAAAATCTGCCTGGATTTGGAGGCCAGGATTTCTCGTACGCGGGGCAACCCTATCTTCTCAACCGACCCGCCTGCCTTCGATTCATTCCAAGCTTCAAACGCAGACAGCTTTCCCACCAGATCTTGCCAGTCCGTTTCCGTCAGTTGGGTTTTATCCCCCAGAAGGGGCTTGACGGCAAGGTTGACAAGGTCGGCCATGGCATTGCTCCAGGCTGGGTTTAAACCATGGATCAGGGGCAGTGGTGCGACGGGACTCACCTGGGCTAGAGGTAGTGAGGCTATGTCCGCATGTCGGCTCGTCAGCTCTTTGGACCCCAGCAACGCGTATTCCTCCTCATCCCGATTCAGGGCGCTCACCGACCTGGGGTCAAATTCTGCCAGCCGCCCGCGCACAAAGAAATCCTCCACCTTGGCCCTGACGGCACGCACGGCAATTGCGGCCGCTTCCGTTTTCAAACCCAATGGCAGGATGGCCACGTCCCCTTCTGCCTTCTTCCACCAATCAGAAAAGGCCGCCGCCTCGCCAAAAAATAAATCCACCTTGGCCTGGCTCACCCCGGGCTTTCCACTGGCATCCTTTTCCAATCCAACACAGGCAATGATGTCAGAAACCACCCCCTTCGTGAATTCGTCCTCCACGGAATCGGCAGGAATAATCCCATCCCCATTCAAAGGCTTGCTGGCAAAAGTTTGGGCAGCCGTGGCTGCCTCCCCAAAGGTCACCTCCTCATGGTCGGCCTTGCCTAAAATTTTCCGGGCAAATTGGGCAATCAGTTTCCCTTCGTCATTGCTGTCATTAATGGCGGCAGGACGCAAGGTGGCACTTCCTTTTAACAGATCATCGGGGTTCTTAAGCATGGTTACCGCCCATTGCACGGCCGCAATCAGCTCCGGCGCACGCACCCTTCCATCCTTGTCGGTGTCTATCAGGGAAAGGGTGGTGGCGTCAAATTCCACCCCGGTGGTCGGACAGGCCAGGGCCACCCAAAGTTTCTGGTCCAGTTGGCCCAAATTGACAAAATCTGTCCCCCGGTTCATCAAAACCTGATTGAATCCGCCAGCCCTGAAAAATTTCCATGAATAACTCATAAAATTAGATTGATTCAACTGATTCCCCGGCAATTAAAGCAGGGATTCCGGCCAAAAACAGCAAAAATTTGAGCCCCCTCCCGCCATTGTTTGGGATTGGCCTGCCGGCTTCGAATGTGCATCATGGGGTTCATCATGCGGGATAATGCCACTATCACTGTGCTGGGCCGCGATAAAACGGGGGTGATTGCCCGGGTCACCCACTTTCTTTTTGAGCAACATGCCAATGTCGAAGGTCTTGAGGAGCAGGTCACTCGGGGACAATTCAGCATGACCTTGCAAGCCTCCTGGAAGCCCGGGGATTTCAAGCCGGAGGTTTTGCAAAGAGGATTGGATCAGTTGGCAGCCAGCTTGGGAATGGAAATCAAGTGCCGCATCATCAATCCGCAGCAACGCCAACGGTTTGCCATTTTGGTCACTCGTGAATCCCACTGCCTTCAAGCCCTGCTAAAAGCCCGGCTCCCTGCCGATCCCATGTTGGTTTTGGGCAATCATCGCGATCTGGCAGGCTTGGCCGAAAAGCACGGCCTGCCTTTTCACCATGTTCCATGGAAGGACAGGGACCGTTCCGAAAGGAGGGCCTTGGAATTGCTGGACCAGAATGATGTTGATTTCATTGTGCTGGCCCGTTTCATGAAGATCCTTTCACCCAACTTCGTGTGGAGGTATAAAAACAAGATCATCAATATCCATCCCTCCCTGTTGCCCAGTTTTCCAGGGCCGCAGGCATACCGCCAAGCTTACGAAAGCGGGGTTAAAATTTTTGGGGTGACGGCGCATTTTGTTTCGATGGGCCTGGATGAAGGGCCAATCATTGCCCAGGATGCCTGCCGGGTCAGGCCTGGTATGACCTTGTCTGAAATGGTTGCCAAAGGGCAACGATTGGAGTCTTCCACCTTGGTCCGGGCGGTGCGGCTGTACTTGGGCAGGCGCCTGGATGTGCATTGGGGAATCGTCAAGGAACTTTAAACACGAAAAGCGAAATGGAAAGGGTCAAAATGCCGCAAGATGCTGGAGGGGAAACTCTTCGGAAAAATCGAAACCTTACCCAAGGCGGTCTTGTGAGGTTTTTCCAAAGAGTTTGCGCCCAGTAGATTGGGGCAGACTGGCTTTTTGAATTTCGTTTTTCGGGTTGAAAACCTGGATGTCTGCCAATCCCCATCCACGCGCATCCTTCAAGGCCGGATTTGCCTTGGCCAGAAATTTCGGGTATTTATGAAGGTGTGAGTTCTTATATTCGGCGCAGTGAGTTGCGCGATATTTATGACAAAGTAGTGGCGAATGAGCGCATTTCCGATCAGGACGCCCTGCGGCTCTTTGAGTCCCGCGACCTGAACGGTATCGGGGCCATTGCCGATTTTGTCCGGGCCCGCAAAGTGGGAAACAAGGCCAGCTATATTGTCAATCGTTACATCAACTATTCCAACTACTGCATCCTGTCCTGCCAGTTTTGTTCTTTTGCGCGCAAAAAGCGCGATGCGGACGGTTTTCAATTATCCGTCGAGGATATTGTGGCAAAGGCTCGGGAAGCGTTGAAAATTGGCATCACGGAGTTGCACATTGTTGGAGGGTTGCATCCAACGCTTCCTTTCAGCTATTACACGGACATGCTCAAGGCGCTGAAGGCGCTGGATTCCAGGCTGCAACTGAAATGTTTCACGGCAATTGAAATTTTGCACCTGGCCTGGCTGGCCAAAAAATCCGTCGAACAAACCTTGGTGGAATTGAGGGAGGCAGGTCTGGCTTCGTTGACTGGCGGTGGCGCGGAAATCTTCCAAAAAGAAATCCGATCCCGCATAGCCAAGGGCAAGGAATCAGCGGCCGAGTACCTGGATGTGCATCGAACCTGGCATAAGCTCGGGGGCCAAAGCACCTGCACCATGTTGTATGGACACGTGGAATCTCTTTCTGACAGGGTGGACCATTTGCGGCAGCTTCGGGAATTGCAGGATGAAACCGGCGGTTTCGTGGCGCTCATACCGCTGGCCTATCAACCTGCGGATAACGACCTGCCCGTGACCAAGCCACCCACGGGTTTTGATTCGCTCAAAACCCTCGCAGTAAGCCGCATTTATCTGGATAATTTCCCCCACCTGACCGCCTATTGGGTGGGGTTGGGGTTGAAGCTTTCCCAAGTGGCCCTCAGTTTCGGCGCTGATGATATTCATGGCACCATCATCGAGGAGCACATTTTCCACATGGCAGGCGCCAGCTCCCCCCAGTTGCAAACTGAGACCGACATGGTCAAAGCCATCCGTGAGGCGGGTCGCCAGCCGGTCCAGCGCGGCACCTTTTACGAGCCGCTCCGGGTTTGGCCTGAGGCAGATTTGGAGGCCCAGGAAAAAAAGAATGCCACTTGCGATGACTTGGCGCTGGCATCTTGAAACCGCCGTGCCATGACTGGCCCCGCACTGATCTGGAAACTGGCTTTGACCGCACTTTGCTGCATGGGTCTGGCAGGCTGTTCCACTTATACTCGCTTTCAAGCCTGCGGACCAACCCAGCCCCCGAGGCCCGCCAATTATCCCATCCCGGTTTTCACCCCGGATAAACCCTTGCCTCGCTCAGTTTCGGTCCTGGGCACAATCTCAATCCAACATACTCCCTTCACCGTTTGGGGCGGGAACGTGGATGCCGAGATGAAAAAAATCATGCGAAGGGCCCATGCCTTGGGAGCGGATGAAGTTCAGGTGGTGAACTTGCAGGCGCCAGGGTTTGACTCGCCGAATTTCAGCATCCAAGCCCGGCTGTTGCGATTTGACACGCCTTGGGAAAGTCTTGCCATCTCCGAACGGGCTTTCCAGGAATACTTGTCCAAAAACCGGCAAACGCTGGACCCCATTGAGGGCATCTGGACAGATGGACTCCCGCACCGGCTGGGAATTATTCGCGATTCCAGGCACCCAGGGCGTGATTTTATAGCTTTTACACTCACGCCGGACCAGCCCAATTGGAAACCCGGATATAAAAAAATGGACATCGCCCTGGGGCCAGGCCCGGGAATTTACCAGATTAAATATTATCGCGATGATTTCTGCCCGTCCGACCTGGAGGTCAGCTTGGATCATGGCAAAAGCATGCATTTCATCCTGGAAGTGGGGGACCAGTCCTGCATGATGACTTTCAAAAAACTGGATTCCACTTCCAAACCCTGATCTTAAAATTTAATTCTTTGCATGCTCCTCGCGAAACAGGCTTTTCAAGTTGGTTCGGTGCCGTATCTCAATGCTGCGCCTTTGACACGAGGCCTGGAGTGCCAACTGAAGTTTGCCACCCCAGCCAGACTGACTGATCTTTTGCGAAAGGGACAACTGGATGCCGCCCTCGTCAGTATCAGTGAGGTGCTTCTTCATGACAACTATGACATTCTGGATGGAGTGGCCATCGCATCCCTGGGCGAGGTTTACAGTGTTTTCCTGGCGCATCGCAAACCGTTGGACCAGATGGATAGGGTTTATTGTGATCCCGCTTCCCTCACCAGCGTGAATTTAATGAGGGTGATTCTGGCGGAACGCGGCATTCACCCTGAATTGGTCCGGCTGGAAAGTTACGACCAGGCGGCAGACAAGGATTTTGTCCTTTTAATTGGCGACCCCGCCATTGCCCACCGTCGCGCGGGTTGTGATCAAGGCATTCTGGACCTTGGAACGGCTTGGCGGGAGCTTACCGGCCTTCCTTTTGTTTATGCCGTATGGGCGTTGCGGCGCGGGGTGGAAAACACGGATTTAAAAAATGCCTTGAGGCGCGCCAAGCAACTGGGCTTGGAACAACTTGAGCAAATCATTACAACCCGGACCGATTTCGACGAGGCCTTCCGCCGCGACTATTTTCATAGACACATTCAATATGATCTTGGCGAGGTGGAGAAATGCGGCGTGGCCCGCTTCTGTGAGTTGCTGGCGCGCCACCAAAAACTCCCCGTTTTTGCGCCGCGTTACGTGGATTGAGGCGTGGATTCAAGGCCGGACCTGGTTTGATGGCAACCCTGTGGCAAACCAAATTGGCCGGTGCGCGTTTCAGAAACGCGTGAGTTTCTCAAGGTGATCCACGCGCATTTTAATGTCGCGCCGCTGAATCTGCGTGGTGCGGGTCAGCCCAAACCCCTCGCAGCAAAACGAAGCCACTACACTGCCGTAAACCATGGCCCTGCGCATATGCGTTTCCACAGGACCTTTAACCGAGGCCAGATACCCCATCAGGCCACCCAGAAAAGAATCCCCAGCTCCGGTGGGATCCACCACCTTGGTGAGTGGATAGGCCGGGCAAAGAAAACAACCCTTGGGCCCGGAAAGCACCGAGCCGTGAGAACCCTTTTTAATGATCACATACCTGGGTCCCATGGCATGGATTTTTTTAAGTGAAGTGAAAATATTGTCGGTCTTGGTGAGTTGATGCGCCTCGCTGTCATTCAGCACAAATCCATCAACCCGTTTCAAAAGCCGCAGGAGGTCGGGAAGGGCAATGTTCAGCCATAGATCCATCGAATCCGCCATGACAAATCGAGGATGGGACATCTGGTCCAGCACGTGATTTTGCAGGGCCGGTGAAATATTGCCGAGCAGCACATGCGATGTTTTCCGCCAAGCGGGTGGAAGGTTTGGGGAAAAAGTTTCAATCACACCCAGTTCTGTGGCCAGAGTCCGGCGGTTGTTCATGTTGGCCTCGTATTCTCCAGACCAGTGAAATGTCTTGCCTGGTAAAACTTGAAGCCCATCCAAATCAATTGAATGTCGGCGATAAAGAGCCATGTATTTGGAGGGGAAATCCTCGCCAACCCCTCCCACGAGCCTTGTCGGCGCAAAAAAACTGGCGGCCACCGCCGCGTGGCTTGCAGACCCGCCCAAAAGCCGGGGTTTTGTGGCAGTGGGGGTTTTTATGGAATCCAATGCTGTGGTGCCAACGATTAATACGCTCATGACAAATAGGTTCTAAGATTATGCCTGTTTAATAGGAACTTGCGGTGGTTCACAAGGGGATAGACCGACCTTGAAAAATGTTGGTTCTGATTTGCCCGGGCTGGATCAACGTTTTTGAATCAACTCCACCTCATACCCCTCTGGCGCATCCACAAAGGCAAAAACCGTGCCTGTGGATGAAGTCACGGGACCGTCAGAGAAGGAAATCCCGTGGCCGGCCAGATGGACAGCAAACTGGTCCAGACTGTCCACTTCAAAGGCCAGGTGGGTCAAGTCCGGCTGCACTTGCACGGGCGGACTGCCCGGGAAATGACAGATCTCTATCTCCTCAAGGCTTCCCTTTGATTTTAAAAAAACCAACTCAGAACCCCTGGGCGAACGATGCCGACGGACCTCTTCCAATCCGAGGATTTCTGTATAAAACCGGACTGTCCGTTCCAGGTCATTGACACGAAAACGGGTGTGGAGCAGTCTGCCAACTTTAACCATGCCCAAGGTTAGCAGACCCGCAACGGGCCGCCAAGGAATTTGAAATACCCCCATCGTTAGTCTTGAACGAAGAACTCATCACAGGGTGGGGCCACTTCGGACTGTTTGATGTATTCGAACCAATTCCGCCCTTGTATGAGTGTCTTTATTTGGGTTTTATTAAGGGCACGAAGATGTCTCGCCTGAAACAATTTACCCTCTCGCTTTTTTCAGGCTATTTGGTTCTTGGCTCCAACATTCTTTATACCCTGGCCAGTGTTCCTTTGGCGCTGCATTACCTGGGCAAAGCCCCGTTTGCCTTGTGGGCGGTGGTTTCGCAGGTCAGCGGTTATCTGGCTCTAATTGACCTGGGAATGAGCAGTTCCATCTCCCGAATCCTCATAGATCACAAGGACGACCGCAGCACAGGAGCCTATGGCGGAATTGTGAAGACTGGCATTCTGGTGGGCTTGGTGCAAGGATTCATCATCCTCGCCGCTGGCGCGGCGCTCACCATTCCAGCCAGTCGCCTTCTCCAAATCCCACCAGACCTTCGCAGGGATTTCATCTGGATCATGTTGGGGCAATCAGCCTTGGTATCTGTGAATTTTAGCTCCCGCATTTTCAACCAGCTTTTATTTGCGCACCAGCGCCTGGACTTGGGTAATTATGGGTCAACTTTGGCAACCATCCTGAGCCTTGGGGTGATGTGGGCATGTTTTGCCGCCGGATGGGGCATTTACAGTTTCCTGGCTAGCCAGACGTTTCTGGTTATGGCAACCCTTGCTGTAATTTGGGGAAGCTGTCTGCACCTCGGGCTTTTTCCTTCAGGCCGGGAATGGGGAGCGTTAAGCAGGGAGCGATTCAAGGAAATGTTCGCTTTTGGACAAGGCGTCTTTTTGATTTCCGTGGGCAGCCAGTTTATCAATACCAGCCAGACTCTTCTCATAAGCCGGTTATTGGGGCTTGATGCGGTTGCCACTTGGACTATTTGCACCAGGGCTTATTCCAGCCTCACTACTTTGGTCTGGAGGGTGATGGATTTTTCCAGCCCTGTTTTGTCGGAAATGTTTGTCAGGAATGAACGAGACCGGCTGAGAATTCGCGTCCGGGATATTTGCATCCTGATGACCAGCCTAAGTATCCTATGTGGAACGCTTTTCGCGGTTGCCAACGGCAGTTTTGTGAGGATTTGGGTGCATTCCAGGGCCGGATGGCCTGTCTGGAATGATATTTTGCTGGTCCTGTGGTTTGTGGCATGCACCCTCATGCGGGTTCATACCGGCTTGGTGGGGATCACCAAAAAGCTGCTTTTTTTGCGCTTTATTTATTTGCTGGAAGGATCTGTTTTTCTTTTGCTGAACCTGGCTCTGCACCGGGTGGAGAGCATCACTTTGATGCTTTCACTTTCGCTGGCCTGCACATTGTCCTTCACGCTGCCTTATGGCCTGTCGCGTAGCAGTGATTATTTCAAACTGCGCTGGCTCGATTTGTTGGCTTGGCTGCGGCCATCCTGGAGTTTTACTTGGCGGCTTGTGCCTTTGGCTGCGGTGGTCTGGTGGATGACACGGCACCTGCCAGATCAGTGGCGACTGGCTTTAAACCTGGCTTTAACGGGTGGACCGGGATTGGTCCTTTTTTTCCGCCATGGTCTGGATTCTGGGTTGACCAGCGAAATCAGCTCCAAACTACCCCCCTTTGCCCGAAGGAGCCTCATGTGGATGAGTGGTTCCTATCCTAATCCTTCAACCAGACTTCCGTGATATAAGACGTCTCCGAGTGCTTGAATCCGGCAGACACTAAAATTTCGCGGCATTTCAGAATTCCCTCCGGCCCAATCACCTTCTCGTGAAGTTCAATCAGAATCAACCGGAATTGACTCAGGATGGCTCTGGAAGATTCGAGCAACTCCAGTTCGCTGCCTTCCACATCCATGATCAGGGTGGAAAACGGCCCGTGCCGCTCCACCAGTTCGGAGAGGGATCTGCCTGGCAAGCGCACCAGTGTCTGCGTAGGACACCGCAGGCTGCTCCCTGTAATATGACGCAGGTTGATGGAAAAATCCACCTGCCGCTGGTTGGTTACGGCGCAATGTTCAACCAAGAAAGATCCACCATTCCGGATCCGGTTCCTATGGATGGCCGGTAAACAGTAGGGATTGGCTTCCACCACAACATGCCGTGCCGGGGTTTGGAGTATCTTGTTGGTGATGCAAGCCACGATTCCAAGGCATGCGCCCAATTCCAAAACGGCATCATCGGGACGAAGATATTTATCAAGCAGGCGCCGTTCATCTTCTTCGTAGCTGCCAAGTAAAAAACTCGCCCGAAGGTCCAATGATGTAATGTCGCGTGGTATGTAAAAGGTGCATCCGCCCGCCCGAAATCTGCCACCGCCAAGGTCAAACACCAGGCCCAGCAATGGATAAACCAACCATGTTCGCAATCCGCCACACAGAATCCCCAAAGGCTGCCGCCAATTCTGCGGAAGAACACCTTTCGCAAAGTGACGGAGATTTTGTTCAATGTTCATACTCCGATGGGGAACAGGTTAAAGCCAAAGGTGACCGCGTAAAGTAAATTGGAAGACAAATTTTATTCTTCAAGACCACACGTGAAAATCAACCTGCTGTCGGCCATTTGGAATCTTGGGGTTCATTTTTTACGGCTCTCTTAGGAAGCCAAAGGAGTCCCTCTGGTCCGGTTAAACGCAAAATGATTTGCAGAACCTTGTAACGCCAGTGGGGGGATTTGCTTTGAGTGAAAAGCCACCAGTTATAACGCAGGGTTCGACGGGAAAAACCTGGCGCCACCTCCGCCAGCAACCGCAGGGGTATGGGGTTTCCAGACAGAAGGTGGCTCCTTTCAAAAGCTCTCTCCTCCCCTCGGATCTTTCGTAATTGGGCCAGGTTACGCTTGCGTTGAACATTATCCAAAACCCATTTCCACCCATTACGAATGATTCGAGTCGTGGCGCGATCTCCGTCTTCCTGGCCGCGTCCCACACCCACCACTTCAGATATTTCCACGGCTCCAAATACCAGCGAAAGTCGGAACCATAGGTCCCAATCCCCGGTATAGAGGGAGTTCTTTCGAAATCCACCCAAGCTTCTCGCCGCCTCCACGCGCATAAGGTTCCCCGCATAACCCACGATGGATTGCTGCAAAAATTCTTCAAGCCCGCGGCCTGATCCCAGGTCGCGCCAATTTCCCCAGTCCACCTCCGCAGGCTCTTTCGTTTCTCCAGATGGAAAAATATTTTTAAGCCGGCCAAAATACAAGGCCCGTCCAGGGGCGCGATCCGATGCCACAATCATTTTCTCCACGAAACATGGCAACAGCAGGTCATCATCGTGCAAAATGGACAGCCACGGGGTGGTGCAATATTCCATGCAGGCATTCCAATTATCAAAAAGACCGCGATTGGAAGGATTGCGGATATAACGAATTCGATCTCCAAATTCATTGGTGATCAACGCCTGCATTCCCGTGTCCGGGCTGCAATCCTCCACCACCATGACCTTTACAGGTACGGTCTGCTCCAATGCGCTGCGAATGGCGCCCAAGACATATTCCCTGCGCCTGAAAACCGTAATTGCTATGGTAATGTCCCCCGCTCGAATCATCGTGAAAGCTCAGTTTTTAGATTATTCAATTTTGGAACAAGAAAAATTATCCGGTATTTCGCGACCGGCTGCCAGGGTCCGGCGGACTCAACATGGATTTTCTTTTTGCCCTCTTCAAACCATTCATGATCTCGTCAACGATTCCTTTCTAAATGTTTGCTCCGCCCCGCCCGCGCGAAGGGTTGATCCGATTATTGATTTGAAATGAGGACTTGAAATACGCAGAATCCCGTCCCGTCAATGCCTGATGAATCGTGCGCTGCCGGTATCGTTGTCCAATAATTCGGGCAGGGCCCTCCGCCAAAGGGACGGCTTATCTGTGGCTGGTCACGTGTCGCCAAAACCCGGGAGCATCCGTCCAGATCACTTCAGGAACGTCCGGTTGATGCCGATTAGCCGGTCTGGCGGCAATGAAATTCGATTGAAGCACAACCATGGCAACGCTAAGGTCCCTTCGGGCCGCCAAATTTATGCCTGAATCCAAACCCATCCAACCCCGCAGTTCCATTTGTCTGGTGGTCTGTTATATGGGGAAGTTACCCCCCTACATTGAATGTGTCTGGCGTTCTTGTGCTTCCAACCCGGACATACAGTGGTTGATTTTCACGGATGATACATCCGCTCAAAAGCTTCCCGAAAATGTCCGATTGGAACCAGCCACCCTGGATGGATTGCAAAAGGTGTTTTCCAGGAAGCTCGGGTTTGAGGTGAACCTGTCTCATGTCAGGTTACTTTGCCACTTCAAGGCGGCGTATGGGATTCTTTTTGAGGAACATCTCACATCCTACAGCTTTTGGGGACATTGTGATTTGGACATGATCTTCGGCGACCTTCGGAAATTTTTCAATGAGGATATCCTTTCCGCTTACGACAAACTTTTATGCCGTGGGCATCTGACTCTGTATCGAAATACCGCCGAAAACAATCGTGTATTCATGCGAGAATGTCCCGGAGTTCGCGGGTACAGGGATGTTTTTAAAGCGGATCAATACCATCCCTTTGACGAGTGGCTAGGGGTGGATCTCATCTACCGATATTATGGCCTGCGCCAGTTTCATGAAGAGATCATTGCGGATATTCAGCCGCCCACGCGCTGGAGGTTCACGCGTTTTGAGACTGTGGCGGGGCCAAATTCTCCGGAGCAGGTCTTTTACTGGCACAATGGCAAAACCTACCGTGCCTATCTCAATTGTGATGATGGGATCAGCGATGACGAATTCGCCTACATCCACTTTCAAAAACGCCCCTTTCCCGGGCTAGATTTCGACCCATTTGAGGCGAATGGTTTTCTTGTAACACCTGACGGATTTTATCCCTATAACCGCGAACCATTGACAAAGGAGGATTTTGCCCGTTACAACCGTAGCCGCTGGAGGCCGGCCAACCAGCTCGCCCGCCGGGTATTTTTGGCAATCGGAAAACGCCTGGGATTGGCGGACTGGGACGCCTGAATAACACACTGACTTTTAAGGAGATTTTTGCAAGTCATGCCCAATATCAACAAAGCAGTATTCCCTTGCCAGAGTCCCAAAACCAGGCCCGGTTCCGGCATTGGAACGCCGGCTTCCCGGCGACCTGCCATTAAGACACAACAGCCATCCCATCCATGAACCCCATCCGATTGATCAAAGGAAAAATCCGCGCTCGACGAGCACGCATCGAACGCTCAGCCCTCAGGACATCCACCGCGTCGGTCTCCCGCGATATCCCTCTGAAAGAATGGGCAGACAGCCTTGCCGATCCAACAGGATTTTACCTGCGTGCAGTGGAATACTTCGATCGTTCGCTTCCGGAGGAATTCCGGGTGCACCGGAATTATTTCACCCAAAATGGGCGGGGCTTTGGCGAGGACGCTTTTCACACGATGTGGTTCCTGCTTTTTCGTGAATTCCGCCCGAAAAGGTTTTTGGAAATAGGGGTGTTTCGAGGCCAAAGCCT
Organism: Limisphaerales bacterium; assembly: GCA_027451565.1. Lineage (GTDB taxonomy): Bacteria > Verrucomicrobiota > Verrucomicrobiia > Limisphaerales > UBA11358 > UBA11358. Next base: position 22,986 of record DAIDJC010000005.1, read on the forward strand.
TAGCCTTGCGGGGATGTGTGCCCGCCATTTTCAACTGGATTGCCTTGTTCAGGGTGTTTCTCCTTTTACTTTCGCTGGTGATTCGGTTTCAAAATACTCGAGACATGTGGATTACCTGGCAGATACCTTGGACAATTTTTCGCATTTTCAACTGGCCCCGCCTTCCTTGCTCAAAGCGTATTCCACCGACCCTGAGGCGAGGAATCTTATTGCGAGCCGAGATTGGGACTTGATTTACATTGATGGCAACCATGACTATGCCGTGGCTAGGGAGGATTGGGAGCTTTGTTCAAAGCATGTCCGGCCCCGAGGTTTGATTGTGCTGGATGATTCCGGATTGGGCACTGCATTCAGTCCGCCATCCTTTGCCACCGCAGGTCACCCGGGACCCTCTCAGTTGGCGAAGGAAATCAATCGAAATGAATTCGCTGAAATTCTCCAGGTGGGACACAATCGTGTTTTTCAGAAAGTTGGAACATGAAGATCGTCCTGCTCACCACCGACAATCGAGAGCCATTTCGGCAGTTCGATAAAACCACCCCTTGGTTTGGCACCGCACCGGAGGCTTTACTGCAGGGTTTTTCTCTTTTGCCCGAGCACGAAGTGCATGTCGTCTCGTGCATCCGCCAAAGTGTGCCATCGCCGCAAAAATTGGCACCGAACATTTTTTTCCACAGCCTTATTGTGCCCCCGTTCGGCTGGTTGCGCACCGGTTACCAGGGCTGCATTCGCGCTGTGCGCAAAAAGCTGCGGCAGATTCAGCCTGACATTGTCCATGGCCAGGGCACCGAACGGGATTGTGCGCTGAGCGCAGTTCTTGGCGGGTTTCCGAATGTTTTGACATTGCATGGCAACATGCGGCTGGTGGCCCGGGTGAATCATGCGCCCCCATTTTCATTTTTGTGGCTTGCCGCGCGCATCGAGCGATTCACCCTCCCCTTTACTGGTGGGGTGGTTTGCATTTCACAATATACCCGGCAAGCTGTTTCTGGGCTTGCCAAAAAAACATGGCTTCTTCCCAACGCGGTGGATTCCGGCTTCTTTCAAGTCCAAAAACAACCATCACCGTCAGAACCACCCTTGGGGCTTTGCGTGGGCGCCGTTTGCCCCCGAAAAAACCAGAATGCCCTCATTCTCGCCCTGGATTCTTTAGCTGCTGAGATTCCTTTCCGGCTCGCTTTTTTAGGGCAAACCGACTCCACCACCTACAGCCGTGATTTCCTCTGCCTGGTGCGCTCCCGCCCTTGGTGTTCCCATGAAGGCTTTGCCGGGCGCGAGGAGTTGAAAACTTTCTTGGGAAAAGCTTCTTTCGGGGTTCTGCCCACGCTGGAGGATAATTGCCCCATGGTGGTGCTAGAAGCCATGGCCGCCGGTTTGCCCATGCTGGCCTCCAATGTGGGCGGTGTTCCTGACTTGATCACTCCAGAATCCTCAGGCCTGTTGGCGGATCCATCGCGCCCTGAATCATTTGCCAAGGGCATCCGACGGTTACTGACAGAGCCTGGCTTGGCTGCCCGCTTGGGGGCTGTGGCCCGTCAGGAAGCACTCCGGCGTTTTCATCCGGAAATCATCGCCCGTCGGCACGTGGAAATTTATCGCGAGGTTCTGGCAGGCTAAGCCCGTTTGGCAAAGTGCCTCAAATCTGCTTCCCCGTCACGCTCCCGATATTTCCAGCCAATCGGGATGGGCTTCCGCATGCACGGCAATCTCCTCCAGGACATCCTGCCACGAGGTGGTGGGTTTCCAGCCCCAAGCCTGCCCGGCCAGGGTGGAATCCAAAACCATCCAGGGAATGTCAAACCGTCGTGGACGGGGATCGCTTGAAACGGCGTGGGCTCCAAAACGTTCATCGCACCAGGCGGTCAATTGGGCCAGAGACAATGCGTTGCTGGCACCCCCGCTGAAATTGACCACGCGTGGCTTGGTCCCACCCGCATGACGCATCTGTGCGAGCAGGGCCGGGACAAGGTCGCGCGGATGCAGGCAATCCCGAACCTGATGGCCTCCGCCATCAAATCCAATGTATTTCAACGGACGCCGCCGCAGGTGGGCATTGATCCAAAAGGCAAAAATTCCCTGGTCGGCCTTGCCAAACTGGCCTGCCCCTGCAAGCACTCCACAACGGTTCATCCAGACTGGAAACTCGAAGGTTTCAGAATATTCCAGCGCCAGGATTTCACTGGCCAGTTTGCTGGCACCGTACAGGGAAATGGGCGGAGCCGTGGAAAAAGCCTCGGTCACCCCGCTCTCCGAGAGGCCATCAGGCCAGGCCGCTCCCGGCTTGGGCCTGAACGCCTTTTGATGCACATCCACCGGCAACGCAGCCAGGGGAGCAACAGAATACACCCTGCTGGTGCTCAATACCAGAAGCCCGGCACGATGCCTTTTGCAATATTCAAGCAGGTTCACCGTGCCCCAGCAATTGTGCTCCAGCAATTGCCGGGAACTGGTCTGGCCATCCACGCCCGCAAGCACGCTGGGGTTGGCTGCCGCATCAATCACATGGTCCACCTCCGGCAATGCATCCACATCCGTGCTGCTGCGCACATCACCGTGTATCACCTTGATGCCCAGCCGGGCCAGCCTGCCACGGTTGACCTCGCTGCCAGGTCGAATGAAATTGTCCAGCCCCAGGATTTCCAATCCCTCCCCGGCCTCCAAAAATGCCTGTGCCAGGGTGCTCCCCACAAAGCCGCAAATGCCGGTGATCAGTATTTTCATGCTCTTCCAAACCTGCAAATCGAGACCCCTCCATGGGGATCCTTCAAACCCCGCCAATCCATTTGCGGTCCTGCCACACCGCCTTCAAGGAGGTCAGGTTGCGGCGATCCAAAAGACGCCGGGCCGCATCCCCCAAGCGCCCCTTTTTCAAATCATGGTAGGCATCGCTGGCATTGATCGCCACAAACTGGAGCACACTGGGGTCCCGATAGCAATCAATCATGCAACGCGTGCACCCATCCCGGATCAATTTGGACTCATCCCAGTCCCATACCTTGCACATCGGCGTTTCCCAGAAATGGCACCGGTAAAGATCCAGGTTCCAATCCAGGTAAAAATATTTGTGCCCGCCCAGGCACCCGAATTTTTCCTTTTCACCCCGCAAATGACGCTGCATTTCATCCAGCGATTCCATCGGGTTTACCACCGGATAACCGCTGGTTCGCTTCATTTGCTTGATTTTTTCAAAAAGCTGGATCAGCTCTTCCTTGGAAAAATTCACCAGCCCGCTGTCGCTGAAACTTAAATAACTGCTCGCCAGCGAGGTAAGGGGATAACTGAATGTGCAGCTTTGAAAACCCAGTGATTCAAGAAACGCGGGAAGCTTTCCGTAATCTTCAATCAACCGGCTGGCCGTGATGCTGGCCGTGGTCTGAATGCCTGCCGAATGAAAAAAGGTGTTGGCCTTTTTAATTTTCCTGCAGACATCCGGCAGTCCGCGGTTTTCCTCATGCTTCGCCACGTCATGGGCGTCTATGGACATGATCACGCTGCTCAGCCCCGCATCCGTCAGCGCGCGCATGTTTTCATCCGTCCATAACCCGCCATTGGTGCAGACCATCGGATGAATGCCGCGTTCCGCAGCGTAACGGGTCATGGCAACCAGATCCCGATGCACCAAAGGTTCCCCCCCCACAAACAAAAGGTACCCAATATGATTTTTAACGGCGATGTCTATGACCCTCCGGGCTTCATCAAGCGTCACACTCCGCCGCGCCTTGGGATCAAACTTGGACCGCGCAAACCCGCAGAATCCGCAATCCGCGTTGCAAAGGTTGGTGATGGCAAATTGCAGGTACCCGGGTCCACCGTGGCGCAAAACCTCCCGGATCATGCCAAAAGCTCCCTTCCGGGAACGCACTAATGGCGTTTCTGACACAGGTTCCACGGTTCCGGTTTTCTGACCGGACGGCTCCAGTTTCAAAGCGGCGCCACTACTCATGGGATGTTGATTCCATTCAATCCACTATTATTGCCCGAATCCTTACTTCCGGGCAAACCTTCTTTGCAATTCTGAATTGGCCTGGGCGGGGGACAAAATGGATGGCTGAACCTTGCTCAATTTGTGGCCACCGAAGAAGTCCCGGGGGTCAATTGGGACGGTTCAGTTGTCGGAAGGCTTCCTGGCGGAAAAATGGAGGCTGGCAAAGGCGGCCAATCAGGGACATTGGCCACCAAATCACGCCAAGCCTGTCGTTCCACCGCCGACATCTGGGACCAGCGTTCCGCATTCTTCAGAAATTCTGCCCGGTCCATATCACTCATGCCCGCAAACCGGGCATAGTTTTGTATGCACTGGTACTTCTGAACGGATGTCAGCTTGCCGAAAGCCTCCAGTGTCTTCTGCATCTGAAACCGTTCCTCGGTGGAAAGGGAATCCAAAGTCTGCTTTTTTTCATCAGGAGTCAGCTCCAGGAATTGATTGAATTGAGAGGAGATTCGCACTCTTTGGGCTGCCAACGCTGCGTCCTCTGCGCCTTTGTCAGGGCGCCGGACATCCGCAAAATAATAAAGCGCCTTCTCGTTTTCCAAAAACTCCTCTTTCAATGGCTGGGGAAGTATATCCCATTCGGTAAGCCGGGTTCTAACTATTTCACGAAGATCGGCGGGAATCCCGGCCAGGGCGCGATCGTGGTTCCCGGCAGGCGCCGCCAACAACGGCATGATGTACCACCGTAATTCCGTGGCCCGCAACCGCAACTCACGCTCGTCCGGACTCAGCCTTTCATACTCCTGCACTTTTTGCAAAATCCGCTTGCGCGTGTCAGGAGGACGATTTGTGAGACAGATGACGCGCTGCTGGGGCGACATGGCCAGAAGGGTTCGAAAATAGGCAACCGGGGAAATGGCATCGTAACTTTCTTTGGCTGTGGATATTGTCGCTGCGCTGGGCGCGTTGGTCGGGGCGGTGGAGGAGGATTCCTGGGCCGCCAGATAATGCGTTGCACCCATTCCTGCAAAAGTAATCAAACAGGCAAAGCCAAGTTTCATTGCATCAGGGCAAGAAGGTCCTTGTCTGCCTGCACAGGCTGACTCATCCGTTGAATCGCATCAAAATTTACCAAGGCCTCCAAACTCGGCATGGGCTTGGAAGCAGTCACTTGCGCTACGCTCCGAACAAGGCTGGTTCGGGCGCTGTGAATTTCATGCTGGTCCCAAACCATGATTCCCAAGGCTAAAATGGCTGCCGTGGCAAAGGCCCTCGGCAGTAAACCACGCCATACCGCATTCATCCATTGGTCAAGTTTGCCAACCAGTCCCCGGGCCGGCGCATCCCGCTCCAGCCGGCTAATCTGGGTCATGATTTGAGCCGTGAAATGGCTGGGAACAGGCGCATCCCGCAACCCTGCCAAAGCCTCGGTGAGCCGACTCTCCAAGGCCAGTTTCTCCAAGTCTTTTTCTGGAAGGGGCTTTCCGGCTGCATTCTCCTTTCCAGGTAATGCCCGCCGCCAAACCTTTTCAATGCCATCTAAAGGTTCGTTTTCCATATCCAGCCTTTAAAAACCGCCACTTTTGGAAAGTTTCAGAATATTCTGATCCTTAAATTCTGACCCTTAAATCTTGCTCGCGGACCCCTCACGGATCGGGTATTTTGTGGGCTGACAGATGACTACGGCACCGGCAGACCTCAAATCCATCCCAGCCGAGCGGACGGGACGGGACCGTTTTCTGGCCGCATGCCACGGCCTGGGCCGAGGGCGGCCCCCGGTCTGGTTAATGCGCCAGGCAGGACGCATGTTGCCTGAATACAGGCAATTACGGGAAAAATACAGTTTTTTGGAGCTGGTTCAAACGCCAGAGCTGGCAGTGGAAGTTACTTTACAACCCGTTCGACGCTATGGTTTCGACGCAGCCATTCTTTTTAGTGACATCCTGGTGATCGCGGAAGCGTTGGGGCAACCCTATTTTTTCCGTGATTCAGGAGGCATAGGAATGCCTTTCCGGATTGAAACGGCTGCGGATATCGAGCGCCTCACGGTTGAAGGCGTGGTGGAACGCCTGCAATATGTGCCCACAGCTTTGCGGGAATTAAAAAAGGTTCTTCAAGGCCGTACTGCCTTGATCGGCTTTGCCGGTTCACCTTGGACCCTTGCGGGGTTCATGCTTGAGGGGGGCAGTGCTCCCTCCTATGACCGGGCGAAAATATTGATGAGGGAAAACCCCCGCGTATTTGTGCAGCTCATGGAAAAGCTCACTCATGCTGTCTCGATCTACCTTCAAATGCAGATTGAAGCCGGTGTGGATGCCCTTCAGGTGTTTGACAGCCATGGCGGTTTGCTGGAGCCGGAGGTTTTCATGGAGGCCAGCGGGCGTTGGATGGGACAGATTATTGGGAGTCTCAAGGGATTGAATGGCCAGCCCGCTCCTCCCACAGTGGTCTTCTCCCTGGGCACCCATGGCAACTGGCAGGACCTCGCAGGCTTGGGTGCGGCGGTCCTTGGGGTGGATGCAGAGGTTTCATTGCGGGAAGTGCGCCGACAGGTGCCGCATGGCATTTCCTTGCAGGGCAATCTAAGCCCGGCTTGGTTGCTGGCTTCGCCGGAAGAGACAGCAAGGGAAACCCGGCGCATTTTGGAATCCATGAGGGATGATCCCGCGCATATTTTTAACCTGGGCCACGGCGTGCCACCGGCGGCCCGCTTGGAATGTGTTTCTGCACTGGTGGAAACCATCCACTCTTTTGAGGAAAAAACCACATGAGCCAATTGTGCGTTAATCTGGATTTGGTCAAAAAGTATAACGTGGCCGGCCCGCGCTATACCAGTTACCCGCCGGCAACCCAGTTCACACCCGGCGTGGGTGAAGACCAGGTGCTTGCCCTGCTCGCGGCTGACAATCCCTCCGACCGTGGCCTTTCCCTGTATTTTCACCTGCCTTTCTGCGAGACTTTATGTTGGTTTTGCGGCTGCACGACGGTTATTACCCAGGATCATGGTGCCAGCAGCCCCTATCTGGATTGTCTGGAGCGGGAGGTCGCCGCCATGGCCGCAAAGGTTCATCCCAATCGTCCCGTGGTCCAAATTCATTGGGGAGGCGGATCCCCCACCTTTTTGAGGCCGGATGAAATCCGCCGCCTGGGCGATCTGATTCACCGGCATTTCCGCATTGCGCCTGACGTGGAGGCCGGCGTGGAGGTGGATCCCCGCCGCCTGACCCGCGGTCACTTGGAAGCGCTTCGCGAGGTCGGCTTTAACCGCGCCTCCCTCGGTGTCCAGGATTTCGATGAGAAGGTGCAGGTGGCCATTCACCGGCGGCAACCAAGGGATCTAACCCAAAAAACCTTGGATTGGGCCCGGGAGCTGGGTTTTAGTTCCATTAATTTTGACCTGATTTACGGGCTGCCGCACCAAACTGTGGCCAGCTTTGATCAAACCCTTGATACCGTCCTGGCCATGAACCCGGACCGGCTGGCCGTTTTCAGCTACGCCCACGTGCCTTGGGTCAAACCCGCCCAAAAAATCCTCGAACAAAAAATCCTGCCCCCACCCGAGGTCAAATTGGAGCTTTTAAAGCTGGGCATCGAAAGGCTCACTGCCAATGGTCTCTACGAATACATTGGCATGGACCATTTTGCCAGGCCGGGAGATGAATTGGTCCGCGCCCAAAAGGAAAAAACCCTGCAAAGAAACTTTCAAGGTTACAGCACCCGTGGAGAGGCGGATATCCTGGCTTTTGGCATGAGCGCGATTTCCCAGATACCCGGCGCTTACTGGCAGAATGAAAAATCCCTGGAAGCCTACAGCGACGCCTTGAAGAACGGACGCGTTCCTGTGGCCCGAGGCTATGCCCTTACAGCGGATGATCAGAAACGCCGCCAGGTGATCATGCGCGTCATGTGTGACCTGGCTCTGGACTACCCGGCCATGTCCAGCCGGTTGGGGGTGGATTTTTCCACCTGCTTTGCACGCGAACTGGAAGCCCTGCGGTCCTTTGAAGCAGATGGCTTGGTGACCTTTCATCCCAACCGCCTGGAAGTGACTCATGCCGGCCGCCTTTTCATCCGCAACATCGCGATGGTTTTTGATGCCACCCTCGCCCCCCACTCGGAATCGCGCCATTCCAAGACCATTTAGGATAGATCGTCGCAATGAAATCCGCAGCCATCATTGGCGCAGGCATCACCGGTTTGACAGCCGGGTTTTATTTGCAAAAAGCGGGCATCCCCGTCGTCATCTATGAGGCATCGGATCGCCCCGGCGGTGC
>DAIDJC010000006.1 GCA_027451565.1 Limisphaerales bacterium
ATTTTATCCTGTAAATCCTGTTTATCATGCCCAATACCTCAATTGCGATCCCGGCAGGAAATTGAGACAGGATTAACAGGATGGACAGGATGCCAAAATGGGGGATCGAGAACTGACAAAAGGCGCTGGAGTGGTTCATGGTTTTGGAATTGGCGGCTGGCATAGGGGTCGAATGGGTTAAGACTGTAATAGATAGATCAACGAGCGCCGGGTGAGGCACCCGGCCTACAGGATTGCGGATCCATGGCTATACGCTTGGTTGGGTCCTTTTCCGGCGTATTTCAATACGTGTATTGACCAATGGTTGTGAGGCATCCATAGGCGTTTGTTGACCATGAAGCGCATAACAAAGACTAACGATCTGACTCCATTCATCAAACGTGCGAGCCTTTTCATCCACGCCCGTCTCCCGCGCTAAATGCGCCCCAAGTGGATGGGAATATAGTTGCAAAGCTGACGGACAATGGTCAATTTTGACGCGGTTGGAAGTTTTGTGTTGTTCATCGCCTGCCTTGTGGCAGGTTTTCATGAAATTTCCAACCGTTTTTTCAATTTTCTATGGGATGGCAGTGAACTAAAATAGACGTTGTCATCAATGTTAAAACAAGAAAAAGAACAAAAAATAATCAGTGAGGTGTTACCGTGACTTCAAGGCTTAAGACGTCGCGTCGCGAATTTCTCGCCGGAGTGTCTTTGCTCGGGGCCTCAACGCTTCTAAATGGAAGCACCGACTTGGTTGCGGCACCCGCCGGTGAGCCGGTTTCAGATTCTCCGTGGTCGGCGGACGAGCGCAAAACGGCAAGCCACCAGTTGCTCAATTACTTTGGCAAGGCCGCTCCGCAGCTATTGCGACCCGCCAGCGGCATCCTCACTCATCCAAGCATTTCCTGTAGCCTGCCGGGCAAACGCTACGCCTCCAACCTTTGGGACTGGGACACCTTTTGGACCGCGCGCGGACTTTTCTGCTGGGCGGCGATTTCAAATGATTTCGCTTTTCAAAAAAATGTCGCCGAGCACACCATCGGCAGCTTCCTGAATTTTTTTGATCACCAATCCAATGAAGGCCGAATCTCAATGGTGCTGGATGTGAAAAATGCCGATCCTTTGGGAGCGTTAAAGGCCGACCGACCAAAATCGCAAAATCAAGCCAAGCCGGTTTTCGGTCAACTCGCACTTCTGATCTCCGACGAAATCGGCTCGGTGGACTGGCTGGCTTCTTATTTCGACAAGCTCCTGCGTTTTTATGCGTCGTGGGTGGCCGGCAATCAAAGTGCGATTGGCCTGCTGGTTTGGGGCAACGACGTCGCCATCGGCAACGACAATGATCCAACCACCTTTGGCCGGCCCGATTTTTCATCCGCAAATCTCCTGCTGAACTGCCTGTTCTACCAGGATTTGAAAGCGGCGGCGGAACTGGCCGGCCGCCTGAAACGTACCGACGACCAGCAACGTCTTGCTGTCCAGGCCCGCAAGTTGGGCGAACAAATTCAAACAAATTGCTGGGATCCGCGCGACCAATTTTACTACACCGCCGACGTGCAATGCGTGGACCGACGAAAAGAGCTTATTCCCAATGTCAGGCTGGGCATGGATATGTCGTGGCACTCCTTGCCCCTGCGCGTACAGACCTTCACCGGCTTCTTGCCGCTCTGGTGCGGCTTGGCAACCCCGGAACAGGCAAAGGCGCTGGTTCAGGTGAATTATTTGGCCGACGATCGCTTTCGTGCCAATGGGGGCGTTCGGTCGCTTTCGTCGAAGGAATCCATGTATTGCTTGAATTTTAGTTCAAATCCAAGCAACTGGCTCGGCCCCGTCTGGATCATCGTAAATTATTTTGTCTGGAAAGGGCTTAAAAATTCCGGTTTCAATGACGAAGCGGGCAGGTTGGCGGACAAAACGCTGCGGTTGCTGTCCACGGATCTGGCCAAGAACGGTTCGTTGAATGAATACTACCACCCGGACACCGGATTAGCCTTGAGTCACAATGGTTTTATGGATTGGAACCTGTTGGTGATGGAAATGATGTGAATTGATTTTTGCAATTCAGCCAAATAAGAAACGCGTACGCCAATTCAGCTTTCATACATGGCATTTGTCATTGAACCTCATAAAAAACTCCTCGCCTTTTGAAAGGGACAGGTCGCCCTGTCCACCTCCCAGCCCCGGTAACATTTAATTTGAGTCAAGTCGCAGAGTTAGGCATGAAGGTCTTGCTTGAAATCCTACCTTTTCTGTTTCAACTTGGAGGCGCTTAAATGAGCGAAGATATAAAAAACACCTCATGCCGCGATGTTCCTGATGGAGAACTCGTCCGACGCTCCCAGGGAGGTGAGTTGGCGGCCTTCGAGGAGCTTGCCTTTCGCCATGAAGAAAAGGTTTATTCCCTGGCCATGCGCATGCTTCGTCATGAACAAGATGCCGAGGATGTCACCCAACAGTCTTTTCTCAATGCCATGGAAAATCTCCAGAGTTTTCGGGGTGATTCCTCTTTTTCCACCTGGATTTGCAGGATCGCGATTCATGGCGCGCTAAAGCTTATCCGCAAAAGGAAAAGCCGCTCCATGGTGTCCCTGGATGAAACTGCCGGGGAGGAAGGTGACCATGGCACCATTCCACACCCTGAATACATTGCCGACTGGCGCGAATCACCGGAAGAATTGGTCCACAGAAACGAGATTCAAAGACTACTGGAGGAGGCGCTCTCGGGTTTGGATGAAAAGCACCGGATGGTTTTTCTGCTTCGCGATGTCGAGGGATTTTCGGTGAAGGAAACGGCGGAATCGCTGGGATTGACGGAGACCAATGTCAAGGTTCGTTTGCTGCGGGCGCGCCTGCAACTTCGCGAAGTTTTGACCCGCACGCTGGGTGATCCTGACACGCGGGTGGTGCGACATCATGAGCATGCGAGATGAGTTGGATGGTTTTTCTGTAACTTTTAGTGCCGCCAAGACTCTTTGAGTCTTGAATCGTTTTATGAAGTGCGAGGAATTATTGGCCATGCTGAATGAATACGTGGATGGAACTGTGGATCCATCCGTGTGCATGGAGTATGAGAAGCACATGGCCGGGTGTGATCCGTGCAAGGTGGTTGTGGACAACATTCGCAAGACCATCATCCTGTACAAGGAGGGAAAGCCCTATGAACTGCCTTTGACTTTCCGCAATCGCTTGCATGAGACGCTGCGTCAAAAATGGCCCAAGTCCGGGCCGGGATCCTGATTGCGATGCCGGGGCTGGTTTCTTCACGTTTTGCATTTGTAACTTTTTTCCGCCCTGGTGCTCCAATTCAATGCGGACTTTGGCTGGGTGGATATTTTCAACACCCGTCAAACTTCGTGGGGCATATTTAAATTTTAAATTCAAATGACACTGGCGCTGGCATGCATTCTTATTTTGACGGTTTATGTGGTCCTGAATCGGAGGGGGCAAATTTCCTTTGAAAAGGCCCGTCAGGAAGTGGAAAGGGGGGCCTTGGTGGTGGATGTGCGGAGCGTCAGGGAATACGCATCCGGACACATTCCGGGCACGCTTCACGTGCCGCTGGATCAAATCCAGCAGGTGATGCCGAAGCAGGCAGCCGACAAGACACGGGTCATTCTTTTACATTGTGCCAGTGGGATGCGCAGCGGCATGGCTCGATCCCTTCTGAAAAAAATGGGCTATACCCGGGTCTTTAACCTTGGGTCGTACCGTCGGGCCGAGCGGGTGGTGACGGGAGGCAAGTAAGACCCGGAGCCAAGCCATTTCCCAGGACGGAGGTCCGAACTAATTCATGGACATCACATTTTGGAACGAACGTTACGGTGGCGCGCGTTATGTTTACGGCACGGAGGCTAATGTATTCGTGGCAGAATGCGCGGCGTTCATGCCGCCGGGGCCGGTGTTATGCCTGGCCGAGGGCGAATGTCGAAACGCCGTTTATCTCGCAGGATTAGGACGCCAGGTGACCGCTGTGGATCAGTCGGAGGCGGGGCTTGCAAAAGGCAGGAGTCTGGCGCGGACACGCAATGTTCAAATTTGCACCCTTCAGGTCCGATTGGAGGATTATTGTATTTCCCCGAATTCCTGGGCCGGGATCGTTGCCACGTTTGCTCATTTTCCGATTTCCTTGCGTCGTAGAATTCATGGAGAGGTTGTTGCCGGTCTCATTCCAGGGGGAGTATTCATCCTTGAAGCGTACACCCCGGATCAATTGAAGAGAAACACTGGTGGGCCGAAAGATTTGGGCCTGTTGATGACCTTGCCGGAACTGAGGCGGGAACTGGTTGGGCTTGAAATCCTGATCGGTCGTGAAATTGTGCGGGATGTCAACGAGGGAGACGGGCATACGGGGCAGGGCGCTGTGGTTCAAATTCTCGCCAAAAAACCCGGGAGTTGGGCTGCATCTTCAGCAATTGAATAGAGTGCAGAGCCGCCTGACCTGGATTTTTGCAATTTGATTTTATGTCCATGCCGCATTTTATCATCGCATTAACATTGTTGTTTGCCGTTGGGGTTTCCCTGGGCATGTTCGGAAGTGGCGGCTCCATTACCACCCTTCCTGTGCTGGTGGGCGTCGCGGGCATGTCGGCGCATCAGGCCGTGGGGGCCTCTTTGCTGGTGGTGGGCGGCACCTCCGCACTGGGTTGGTATTTGAACATGCGGAGGGGATTTTTTGATTTCAAGGCGGCGGTAATTTTTTCGGCAAGCGGATTATGCGGAGCCTGGCTGGGAGGAACATTCACCCATGCGGTGCCCGACCGGATTTTACTTCTCGTGTTTGGCGCGCTCATGATGGTGGCAGGCTTAAGGATGATGCGTGCCACCCAACCAATAAATGGTTCCAAGGGATGCAACCTGGCGGGAGGCTGTTTGAAATGTATCCTGGCCGGGTTTGGCATAGGCGTTCTGACCGGTTTTCTGGGAGTTGGAGGCGGATTTATTATTATGCCCGCGTTGGTCTGGTTCGCCGGTTTGGAATTGCGAACCGCTGCAGGCACGTCCCTGGCCATCATTATGTTCAATGCGTTTGGAGGCTTGCTTGGCCATTTCCGCGATATGAATTGGAACGTACCTGTCCTTTGTTCTTTTCTCATTTTTGCCATGCTTGGGATGCTATTTGGCGTCCATCTGGCCGCGCGATGTTCCGTTTTCGGTTTGCGACGCGGCTTTGCCTCTGTCGTGCTTTGCCTGGGCATTACCGTGGTCGCCTGGAATTTATTTGTCCTCGCCAACGGCAGGAGCCCGTCAAATCATATGTAACCAATATGCGTCTGGTGACTCAGTATGGATGCAGGGCATGGCGCCAATTTGGTTTTATATTCAGTGACATGTTTGGAACCCTGGAAGCGATGTCATTGCGGGTTTCCAGCCCTGGCCTTTGGGAAAGCAGGTGTGGAATCAAACATGGCTGGCGCGTGGTAAAAATTGGATCCGGTTGTTGAACTTTTAAAAATAAAAATTATGAAAGTGGAACTCATCGTGCGTGGATTTGCCGGCGCGGTAGTGCTGGCAAGCCTGGGACTGGCACATTTTATCAATTCCAACTGGCTGTGGCTTGCGGCTTTTGTGGGGTTCAATCTCCTTCAATCTTCCCTCACGAGGTTTTGCCCACTGGAATTGCTTCTGGTTAAAATGGGTGTGGGAGGCTGCTGCCAGAAAAAGGAGGGCAAAAGCCAATGCTCCTGAAATTGGCGCTGGCGGTCCTTGCGGTGCTCGGGTTTACGGCTGCGGCATTGGGAGATACACAAGTTTGGACGTTGCAAAAGGCCCTGGACTATGCGTCCACCCATAATCCTGACACGCGCATGGCCGAACAACGGCTGGCAATTGCCCGCGCGGGTTTGGAACAGGCGGATTCCGCATTCTGGCCGCACTTGCAATTTCAATCCAGCTACACCCGCACAGATAATCCCATGCTGGCATTTGGCAGTATTTTGGACCAGCGCGCCTACAATTACGGGTCTCCGCCCAATTTTAATGGGTTGCCCCAGGAAGATGACTTGAACGTCGGGGGCGTTGTTACGGTGCCATTGTATGCGGGAGGCAAACTTGAGGCTGGCCGGGACCAAGCCCAAGCCGGATCCAGGGCGCAAAGGCAGGACCTGGCGGCGGTGAAAAACGAAATTGCGTTTGAAGTGGTTCGCGCCTATGAGGAGGTTGTAAAAACGCGGCTTTTTACGCGGGCAGCGCGTGAGGCTGCGGAGGGTCTTCAGGAGGATCTTGGCATCGCCCGCAAACGGATGCAGGGCGGCTCATTGCTCCGGTCCGATGTGCTGGACCTGGAAGTCCGCCTGGCCCAGGCGCAGGAGGACGAATTGCAGGCGTCCAATGCGATTTCAATGAGCATTCTGGCATTGCAGAATCTGCTTGGCGTGGAAAACGAGGAAATGACAATTGAAGATTCGGTTCCGGATGCTTCCATTCCTGATAACGGCGATTTTCAAATGCGGCCTGAGTTGCGTGCGAATGAAGAGCGCGAGGCTGCTGCGGCAGCGGGAGTCCGCCAAGCGCAGGGCGGCTACCTGCCGCAGGTGGATGCTTTTGGCAGCCTTGAACATGATTACGGCTGGATTTCAGGCGGGAATGGGAACAGCTACACGGCAGGGGTGATGCTTAAATGGGATCTTTGGGATGGATTTGCCAATCGCGCCAAAACCCGTGAGGCGCAGGCGAGCTTGGAGTCCATTCGCGAGTCAAAACGCAAATTGCATCTGGCCTTGGATTTGGAATTGGAGGAGGCCCGGTTGAATCTGCAGGATGCCGTCGGGCGGCTGGCAGTGGCGGATAAAGCCGTTGACCAGGCGGTGGAGAGCGTGCGGCTCATGCGCAATCGCTTTGAACAAGGCGCGGCCATTCCCTCCCAATTGATAGACGCTGAAACGGCACTGATGAATGCGCGGATGAGGCGGGACGAGGCCCGGGCCGATCATCGGGTGGCGGTGGCGGCCCTGCGCAAGGCACTGGCTTTGCCCCAACTGGACACACCTAATACAACCCCCTGACATGAGACATTATTTTAAATTTTGCGGTTTCGCCATTGCCTGCCTTTTGGGCGCTGCCTTGTTTTGCGGTTGTGGGCGACCACAGGCGCAGGCTTCAGGGAATGGGCCGGAGATGCCTCCTGCTTCAGTCCGTGTGCAGAGGATTCTGCTGCAGACCCAGACTGCCACCGAAGATGTCATGGCCGCAGTACGGCCCCGTTCAAGCGCCACCTTGGAGTCCAAGATTCCCGGGTTCGTATTGCAAATGAATGTTGTCACCGGACAAACCGTCACCAATGGCGAATGTCTGGCCATGCTTGATTCAAAGGAGATCGAATCCCGTTTGGATCAATCGCGGGCTGGGTTTCAGCAGGCTCGGCAGGATTGGAAAAGGATATCAGGTCTTTATAGCCAGGAGGCGGCAACCCGGGCTGATTATGATGCCGCAAAGGCGCGGTATGAAATGGCGCAGGCGTCCCTGGCAGAATCGCAGGCGATGTTGGGTTATTGCCGGGTCTTGGCGCCATTTGATGGTGTCATCACCCGCAAGTTGGCGGATGTGGGAGATTTGGCACTGCCTGGAAAGCCGTTGTTGCAAATGGAAAGCCTTAATGACCTGCGTTTGGAGGCGGATGTGCCGGAGTCCCTCATCGGCAATATTGCAATTGGCGATGAATTATCAGCATCCATTCCATCTGTCACCAACGATATTCCGGCTGCTGTGGCCGAAATATCGCCTGCAGCAGACGTTTCCACGCGGACATTTCTGATCAAGCTTGATTTCACCCCCGTCAAGGGAATCCGATCCGGCCAGTTTGCGCGGGTCTCCATCCCCCTAGGGAAGATTCGGGGACTGTTTGCACCTGAGAGCGCCTTGGTTGAGCGCGGACAGATGGATATGATGTTCGTGGTGGAAAACAGCCGGGCCGTCCTGAGGCTGGTCAAAGCCGGGCCGGTTCGGCACGGACTTGTGGAGGTTCTCTCCGGCTTGAACACGGGTGATACCATCGTGACCCTGGGTGGGGATTCGCTTGAAGACGGGCAACCCTTAATGATCCAGCCGTGAATCGCGATGCCAATCCTCCGCCTATGACCGGCCTTGGCGTGGCCGGCCGCGTGGCGCAGTTTTTTATTCATTCCAAGCTGACCTTGCTGGTTTTGGCGGCTTCATTTCTGCTTGGGCTTATGGCCGTCCTCATGCTGCCGCGGGAGGAGGAACCCCAGATCAAGGTGCCCATGATGGATGTGGAGGTGTTGATGTCTGGGGCGCGGGCTGGAGAGGTGGAGGAGCGGGTCACCCGGCCTCTGGAAAAGCTGCTTTGGGAAATTCCCGGGGTCGAATATGTGTATTCCACCTCCAGCGAAGGCCGATCACTCATCATTGTTCGCTTCAAGGTGGGCGAGGAAGCAGACCGCTGCCTGGTGCTGTTGAATCAGAAACTGGCGGAAAACCGGGGTGCCATTCCCCCGGGAGCCACGGATCCAGTGGTCAAGTCCCGGTCCATTGATGATGTTCCCATTCTCTGTCTTACCTTTCACAGTTCCCATTACGATCATCTTACCCTCAGGCGATTGGCCGCCCAGGTGAATGATGCCGTGAAACAGGTGCCGTTGGTGGCGGAAACCACCCTCATCGGAGGAGAGAGCAGGAAGATTCGCGTGCTGCCGGATCCGGTGCGACTGGCCGCCCACAACCTTGCCTTGGGGGACTTGGCGCCTGCCTTACAGCAGGCAGACAGGCAATACTCAGCGGGGAGCCTGACAATGAACAACCAGGACTTGGTTTTGGACACTGGCGGATTTCTCGAATCAGCCAGCGATGTGGAAAACGTCGTGGTGGGCGTTTATCAGGGCAAACCTGTCCATGTGCGGGATGTGGCAAGGGTTGTGGATGGATCTGGTGAACCAGACCAGTATGTTTTTTTTGAAACAGGGGCAACGCGGGGTATGGGCGCTTCCGAGCCTGCGGTCACCCTGACGGTCGCCAAAAGACCCGGCGCCAATGCCATTTATGTGGCAGGACAGGTGCTCAAAAAGGTGGATACTTTGAAGGGGTGGATGATTCCCCGCGACGTGCAAGTGACGGTCACACGCAATTACGGGCTGACCGCCCAGGAAAAATCCAACGAATTGCTGTGGCACATGCTGATTGCGGTGGTCAGTGTTTCCGCGCTGATTGGCTTTGCGCTAGGCTGGAGGGAATCCCTGATTGTGGCTTTGGCCATCCCGGCCACACTTTCATTGACATTGCTGGTGTTTTACCTGCATGGATACACGTTGAACCGGATCACCTTGTTCGCTCTGATTTTTTCCATCGGCATCCTGGTGGATGATGCCATCGTGGTGGTGGAAAATATTGTGCGTCATTTTCACAAGCCCGAAAATGCGGGGCGGGATCGGGCAAGAATTGCGGTGGAAGCGGTCGCCGAGGTGGGGAATCCAACCATTCTGGCCACACTCGCGGTCATGGCTGCAGTGTTGCCCATGGCTTGGGTAGGAGGGTTGATGGGGCCTTACATGCGACCCATACCCATTGGATCAAGTGCGGCCATGTTTTTTTCCCTGGCAATTTCATTCATTGTCACCCCATGGGCGGCCATTCGCATCCTGGAATGGAAATCCAAGCAACGACAGTCTGCGCGGTCTCATACCTCCGGCGCCCAGCAGGAATCCGAAGTCAGCATGCCAGGACGATTTTATGAGGCTTTCATGCGTTTCCTGCTTAAACACGACGCATTCCGCATTGCTTTGCTTGGAACGGTTGTCTTGTTGTTGCTCGGTTCAATGGCCATGGTTTATCTGGGTTGGGTGAAGGTTAAAATGCTGCCATTCGATAACAAGAGTGAGTTTCAAGTCATTCTTAACATGCCGGCGGGGTCTTCGCTGGAAAAAACCGCGCAATGCGCTGGTGCGATGGCTGGTGTCATTCGAAAAGAAACCGAAGTGGACAATGAGGAGGTCTATGTGGGCATCGCATCCCCATTTAATTTCAATGGGCTGGTGCGGCATTATTTCATGAGATCGGGGGCGGATGTTGCGGATATCCAGGTCAATCTCCTGCCCAAGGAAATGCGCAAGGCTCAGAGCCATGAAATTGCCAAGCGCGTACGGCCCAAGTTGGCGGCCATAGCTCAATCGTTTGGCGCCCATGTGGCAGTGGCGGAAGTTCCGCCGGGTCCGCCGGTTTTGCAGACCCTCGTGGCCGAGATTTACGGGCCGACGCAGTCCAATCGTCTTGCCCTGGCGCGGCAGGTGCTGGACCTGTTCCAGCATACCCCGGGTGTGGTGGATGCGGATTGGTATGTGGAGGCGGATCAGCCTCGTGTGGATTATGTGATGGACAAGGAAAAAGCAGCTTTGAACGGAATCAGCGCCTCGGACATCTCAGAAACGCTGCGCATGGCCAATCATGGAGAGACGGTGGATTTACTCCATGCCCCCAATGAACTGGAAAGCGTTCCGATTGAGGTGCGATTGCCCTTGGCGGAGCGGTTCAGCACGGATTCCTTGCTGGCATTGCGGGTTCGTGGTGCCCGGGGTGGTGTTTCCTCCGCCCCACTTGTGCCATTGCGTGAATTGGTCAGCCCTGTCTGTTCCACGAATGATAAAAGCATTTACCATAAAAACCTGATGCCCGTGATTTATGTGATTGGCGATGTGGCAGGTGTGGTGGAGAGCCCGGCTTATGCGATTTTCAAAATGAACCACGCCCTGGCCGGTTTCGACGCCCGCCAATTTGGAGGCTCCATTTCCCATTTAAAAATATACAATGCCCGCCAGCCATTCACCGAAATGCAGCCTGCCTTGAAATGGGATGGAGAATGGCAGATCACCCTGGAGGTTTTCAGGGACCTTGGGCTGGCCTTTGCGGTAGTCTTGGTCCTGATTTACATTCTTATGGTCGGGTGGTTTCGTTCCTTTCTCAGCCCGGTGATCGTAATGATGGTGATTCCATTTTCCCTGATCGGGGTGCTTCCGGCTCATGCCATGTTCCATGCCTTTTTCACGGCCACTTCCATGATTGGCTTCATGGCTGGCGCCGGAATCGTTGTGAGAAATTCGATTATTCTCGTGGATTTTATCGAAATGCGGTTAGCCGAGGGTCATCCCCTGGCCGAAGCGGTGATTGAAGCGGGCCGGGTGCGTTTTAGACCGATCATGCTTACCGCGCTGGCCGTGGTAGCCGGAGGGTTAATCGTCCTGTCCGATCCCATTTTCCAAGGCCTTGCCATTGCCTTGATGGCTGGGAGCCTGGTATCCATGGTGACAGCGCCCATTCTAATACCCCTACTATACCACATGGCCCATTCCAGACTGCGAAAAAGTGAGATCAAGCATTGAGCCCATGAATCCAGATTCCCAGAATAAATGGGATGAAAAATCGTTTTAGAGAGTTTCTGCTGGTGGCAACGCAACAGGAAAATCAATAAACAAGAGCCAGGCACGAACTGACAGAGCCATCAACGGCAGGAAAAGAAAAAGCGTGTTTCAACACGCCAAGACGGGGGGAAGGCTGGCTGGCACATCCCTGAAATTCAAAGGGCGCGGCGTGACCGGGAAATCTGGCGGAGTCACCTTGGCAGCCCGGTATACCCACACAAATCCCCTGGATCCATCCGCACCACGAAAATCAAGACGGGCTGTGCGAAGATGAGAGCACGGAAACAGGACACGGGTGCATTCGAATGAGACACTACGGTTCGGCCTGGCTTGCAAAGCGATCATGAATCCTATCGAAGCAGGTGTTTTGCCAGATCGGAAAAACACACTGCAAGCCGGCATGGGAATTGGAACGGGAATGAGAGGGGGGCGGGTTTTGCGGGCTGGAAAAACCAGCCGTTATTCACACGCCTGCAGAGCAGCCGGGTGAAATTGACGGAAGTTTGCCAGGCCGGAGCGGCTTGGAAATTTCAAAAAGCCCTTCCTCGGGCGGCATCCAAAGAATTTCAGTCGCCGACCCCGGCGTATTCATCGTCAACTTTCAGGCTCATGCCCAACAGCACGTAATCGTGAGTGACAGCCTGCATGTCGAGCACATAATCAGAAAGGTCCGCCAATTTTTGAAAGCCCAGTCTGGAGAGGACATTCAATGCGATTTTTCTTTCTCCGTTCAATTCCGCCTCCAGGCGGTGCAGGCCGCATTGCCTGGAAATATCCAGCAACTCGGTGAGGAGGATTTTGGATACGTCCCGGCCGCGATAGTCCGGATGCGTGAGAAGAGTGATGAGTCCGATATGGCGTTTCCATCCACCAAGCCGCTGGTGCAGTGTGGCTTCTCCGATGATTTTTCCGCCTTGCAGCATGAGCAAGGGTAAATTTTGATCGAAATCCTGGTTCCGGCACCAATTTTGCACGAGGGAACGGTCTGCAATTGAATTTTTGATGAACAACCTTTCCACCTCGGGCACTGCCATGAGAAATTTGTGAAGGCGTTTGTCATCGCGCCTTTGAATCGGGCGGACCAGCACCGAGGAACCATCCTTGAGGCGCGAGGTCATGGGATATTTTTCAAGTGTGTGGTCAAGCAGCATAGGAATCCTTTCTCTTATGTTACCAATCTAACACTGAAAGTGAAATCACCAAGGCGAATTCGATGAATCGCAAAATAGGAAAAGCTAATGGCAAGGAACGCGGGGACCGGATGGGCGGGGCAGGCTAAGTTGGGCCCATGAAATGTTCCTCATTATTTCGGACAGGTTTTCTCACGGCTGGATTTTTCATGCTGGCATGCACGCCCCTGTCTGTCATGGCGCATCCCGCCCTGCCCGGGCATACGCATGGCTTCGTCAACGGTTTTTTGCATCCTCTGAGCGGATGGGATCATTTGCTGGCCATGGTTGCCGTTGGAATCTGGGGGGTTCAATGCGGAGGCAGGGCCAGGTGGATGCTGCCGCTGGCATTTCTTGCAACAATGGCTGCGGGGGGAATCCTGGGCATGACCTGGCGCGTGCAAGTGCCGATGCTGGATCAGGGAATAGCGGCCACGGTATTGGTCTTGGGATTGATGCTGGCGGGATCGGTCCGGGTTTCAGTTCTGACCGGGTGCTGGATGGTTGCTTTTTTCGCACTTTTTCACGGGTATGCCCACGGAGTGGAGATGCCGGCAACGGCGGCAGGATGGGCCTATGGACTTGGATTCGTGGTGGCGACAGCAGGTTTGAATTATGCGGGCATTTTGGCGGGGCAGGCCATGCAACGTTTTGAAACGCGGATTCCAATCCGGATCGCCGGCGCGTTGATTGCAATCGCCGGAGCATTCATCCTGGCACGCGCTTGAGACAGGAACGACAACATGAAAATTGCCACCATGCGGAACGAGGCGGAGGGGAGGCGTGTCATGCAGCACGCGAGCGGCGACAAGCGCTTCAAGATCCTTGAAGTGTTCATGAAGAAATACCAGTTCCGCCAGGATTCCTTGATTGAGATATTGCACAAGGCGCAGGAGTTATTCGGCTATCTGGATGACGACCTGCTGTTGTTTGTCTCGTATAAGTTGAAACTGCCGCCCAGCCGGGTCTATGGGGTGGCCACTTTTTATCATTTTTTCACACTCAAACCGCAGGGAAAGCACACCTGTGTGGTCTGCCTGGGCACGGCATGCTACGTGAAGGGAGCAGACAAGGTGATGTCAGCGATTGAGGCTGAATTAAAAATCAAGGCCGGGGAAACCACACCGGACAAGAATATTTCACTGCTGACTGCAAGATGCATAGGCGCCTGCGGCATAGCGCCCGCTGTGGTCTATGATGGCACGGTCAGTCCGCGGGCCACCCCGGAAGGGGTGCTCAAGACAATCAAACAATGGACTGAATCATGATTCTTGGAGAACTCAATCAATTGCGGGACCGGGAAATCCAGTCCAGAAAGAAAATAACGCTGCGGTGTTGCATGGCGGCGGGCTGTGTTTCCTCAAACTCAAAAGGGGTCTTTGAAGCGCTTCAGAAGGCCGTGGCCGAGTCCGGCCTCGGGAATGAGGTGGAGGTGCGCGGCGTGGGATGCATGCGTTTGTGTTGCGAAGGCCCGCTGGTTTCGGTGAATCAGGATGGGGCAGAGGACAGCCTCCATGTTCGCGTCACCTCTGAAAATGCGGCTTCCATCCTTGCTTATCTCAAGGGCGGCAAAGCGCGCACAACGCGTGTGGATGCCGGGATGCCGTTTTTTAAAAAACAGATGTCCATCGTGCTTTCAAACAGTGGAATCATTGATCCGGAACGAATCGAGAGTTACATTGCCGTGGGAGGTTACAGCGCGCTGCATGAGGCGCTTCATGAAATGACGCCGGCGGAAGTGGTTTCGATGATGGTTCAAAGCGGGTTGCGGGGCCGCGGCGGGGCAGGGTTCCCGACCGGCTTGAAGTGGGATACGGTGGCCAAATCGCCGGGAGTTGCGAAATATGTGATTTGCAACGCGGATGAGGGGGATCCAGGCGCCTTCATGGACCGGAGCGTGCTGGAAAGTGATCCGCACCGGGTGCTGGAGGGCATGTCCATTGCCGCCTATGCCGTCGGGGCAAGCCAGGGTTTTATTTATGTGCGCGCCGAATACCCGCTGGCCATAGCGAGACTCCAGCAGGCGATCAAGCAGAGCAAGCAATTCGGATTGCTGGGGGCAGGCATTTTTGATTCACAGTTCTGTTTCAACATAGACATCCGGATCGGGGCGGGTGCTTTTGTCTGCGGCGAGGAGACGGCATTGATGGCTTCAGTGGAGGGCAAACGCGGCACACCCCGTCCGCGACCGCCCTTTCCTGCGGAAAGCGGTTTGTGGGGTTATCCCACCCTGATCAACAACGTGGAGACATTTGCCAACGTGGCGCCCATCTGCCGGCATGGAGCGGCCTGGTTTGCCTCGATTGGCACAGCCAGGAGCAAAGGCACAAAAGTATTTGCCCTGGCGGGCAAAATCAAAAACACGGGGCTGATAGAGGTTCCCATGGGCACAACGCTGCGCACCATTGTGGAGGACATGGGCGGCGGCGCGCCCGAAGGGGGACGCATCAAGGCGGTTCAAACCGGTGGTCCATCCGGCGGGTGCATTCCCGTGGAACACCTGGACACCCCTGTGGATTATGATTCCCTGTCGCAATTGGGATCCATCATGGGTTCGGGCGGGATGATTGTGATGGATGACGGCACGAGCATGGTTGAAATTGCCCGGTACTTCATGGAGTTTTGCATGGATGAATCCTGCGGCAAATGCATTCCATGCCGTGCTGGAACCGTTCAAATGCACCGGCTTTTGGACAGGATTGCCCGAGGCCAGGCAACAGCGGCGCATCTTGCCAGGCTGGAGGAATTATGCGAGATGGTCAAGAGCACCAGCCTGTGTGGATTGGGGCAGACCGCGCCCAATCCCACCTTGAGCACCCTGAGGTTTTTTCGCGGTGAATATGAAGCGCTGCTTCAGCCGGAAATGCCCGGCAATGAGGAGTGTCTGGCCGGCGTGAGCGGCCAGGTGTCTTGACAAGGATCATTTATGGCTGCAAAAACACTGACCATCAATGGGCGTCAAATCAGCGCCGCCGAAGGTTCCACGGTCCTGAAAGCTGCGGAAGAGGCTGGCGTGGAGATTCCGAGCTTGTGCCACCTGGACGGGGTTTATGATGTGGGCGCGTGTCGTTTGTGCCTGGTTGAAGTGAAGGGAGCATCGCGGTTGCTGCCAGCCTGCACCACGGTCATCAGCGAAGGCATGGAGGTGCAGACCGGAACGGAACGCCTGATCAAATACCGCCGCATGACACTCGAGTTGTTGTTTGCGGAGCGCAACCATGTCTGTTCGGTGTGTGTGGCCGATGGACATTGTGAATTGCAGACCCTGGCCTATTCACTGGGAATGGATCATGTGCGGTTTGATTACCTCTTTCCCAAATGGGATGTGGACAATACGCATTCGCTATTTGGGATGGATCACAACCGATGCATTCTTTGCACCCGTTGTGTTCGGGTTTGCTGGCATATCGAGGGCGCCGGCACCAAGAACGTTTCCGGACGCGGGGGGCAATCCAAAATCATCACGGACCTCAACGCCGCCTGGGGGAAGTCGGATTCCTGCACAAGCTGCGGCAAATGCGTGCAATCCTGTCCAACCGGAGCCCTGTTTTACAAGGGGTCAACGGTCGGTGAAATGGTCAGGGATCGTTCCAAGCTTGAATTCATTGTCAATGCAAGGGAGAAAAAATTATGGGTTTACCAAGATTAGCCACGGTCTGGCTTGGAGGCTGTTCCGGCTGCCACATGTCCTTTTTGGATTTGGATGAGTTTTTGCTGGAACTGGCGCCGCGAGTGGAGCTGGTTTTCAGCCCCATCATGGATGTGAAGGAGTTTCCGGCGGATGTGGACCTTTGCCTGGTTGAGGGAGCCCTCTGCAACACGGACCACATTGAGATGGCGCACAAGATCCGCCGTCTCACCAAGGCGGTGGTGGCATTTGGGGATTGCGCCATAACCGGCAACGTGAGTGCCATTCGGAACCAGCTTGGCCTGGGAAACCGCGAGAATGTGCTGCAACGTGCCTATATGGAGTCTGCCCAGCTTAATCCCTGCAAGCCAGCCTTGAAGGGAATCGTGCCGCCATTGATCGAGCGGGTGATGCCTCTTCATGAGGTCATCCGGGTTGATTATTTTTTAACTGGCTGCCCTCCCCATGCGGAGAGGATAAAATCCTTCCTTTCCCAATGGCTGGCCGGGCAAAAGCCCCGTCTGCAGGGGCTGGATTTGAAGTTTGGATGATTTATGGCACATCGAATTATCATTGACCCGGTCACCCGGATTGAGGGCCACGCCAAGATCAGCATTCACATGAATGATGATGGCAGCGTGGTGGATGCGGAGTTTCATGTGGTGGAATTCCGCGGCTTTGAGAAGTTTTGCGAGGGCCGGCCATTAAGCGAGATGCCCGGAATCACGCCGCGAATCTGCGGGATTTGTCCGGTCAGCCATTTATTGGCCTCGGCAAAGGCGGGGGATGACATTCTGGCGGTTCAAATTCCAACTCCGTCGGACAAACTGCGGAGGTTGATGAATCTGGGACAGATCATTCAGAGCCATGCCCTGAGCTTTTTTCATTTGAGCGCCCCTGATTTTCTGGGTGGCTGGGACACTCCGCCGGAACAGCGGAATGTGTTTGGCCTGGCGGCCCGGCACCCGGAACTGGCTCGTGCCGGCATCCGATTGCGCCAGTTTGGGCAGGAGGTGATTGAAGTGCTTGGCGGCCGCAAAATTCATCCTGCCTGGGCCGTGCCCGGAGGCGTGCGCAACTGCCTCACAACCGATGGACAAAAGCGTCTCAAAGCATGGATCCCAGAAGCTTTTGCCACCACCCAACTGGCATTGAATCTGTTCAAGGACATCCTCGAAAAAAACTCAAGTGAATTGCTTTTGTTCGGCAATTTCCCGTCCCTTTTCATGGGGTTGGTCGGACCTGACGGTGAATGGGAGCACCATGGCGGCAAGTTGCGGTTCAAGGACAGCCAGGGAAAAATCATTGCCGATCAACTGGACCCGAGGCGGTATGCGGAGTGGATATGTGAAGCATCCAATCCGAATTCCTATTTGAAATCGCCTTATTTTCACCGCCTGGGGATTGAAGCGGGCATGTACCGTGTGGGACCCCTGGCGAGATTGAATGTGTGTGATAGCATGGGGATGCCCAAGGCGGATGCGGAATTGCGCCAGTTCAAGCAACTGGGCGTGGGGGCTGTCACCTCCTCTTTTCTCTACCACCATGCCCGGTTGATTGAAATCCTGGCTGCGGTGGAATTCATACAGGCTTATTTGGATGACCCGGATGTGTTCTCGAACCGGCTTCGTGCTGATGCGGGCATTAACAATCTTCATGGAGTGGGTGCGAGTGAGGCTCCTCGCGGAACTTTGTTTCACGATTACACGGTGGATGAGGATGGGATCCTTCAAAAAGTCAACATGATCATTGCCACCGGGCAGAACAATCTGGCCATGAACCAGACGGTGAAACAAATCGCCAGTCATTACCTGCATGGAAAGGAAATCCCCGAACCCATGCTGAACCGCATTGAGCACGGGATTCGTTGCTATGATCCGTGCCTGAGTTGTTCCACCCACGCCATCGGGCAAATGCCCCTGCGCATTGAATTGCTTGGCCCCATGGGGCAGGTGTTGAATGAGGTCACCCGGGGCTGACCGCCCCAAGCCGGAAGC
Organism: Limisphaerales bacterium; assembly: GCA_027451565.1. Classification (GTDB taxonomy): domain Bacteria; phylum Verrucomicrobiota; class Verrucomicrobiia; order Limisphaerales; family UBA11358; genus UBA11358. Next base: position 18,137 of record DAIDJC010000006.1, read on the forward strand.
TTTGCGCCGGTCTGATTATTTGAAACAAAGACCCGGTGTTCCAAGCCCGGAAAAGTTTGAATCATGGATGCCCGAGTGAAACTCCTGGTGGTGGGTTATGGCAACACGCTGCGAAGGGACGATGGAGCTGGCGTGAAGGTGGTGGAGCTTCTGGAGGCAATGCATTTGCCGGGAGTTGAAATCCGCATAGTGCAGCAACTTGTGCCTGAACTGGCTGAAGCGGCCGCCGCATCGCAAGGTATTGTTTTTGTGGATGCCACGGCCGGCAAATCCGAGAAGCCGGTGCTGGCAGAGTTGAAACCTTCCGCGGCCTCGCGGGTTTTTGCACACGCCTCGGATCCGGGTTCCATTCTTGCCCTGGCGGGGCTGCTCTATGGCGGACATCCCAAGGCATGGTGTCTCGCCATTCCCGCCCATGATTTTGGTTTTGGCGAGGGGCTTTCCGAGGCGACGATGAGGGATGTGCCTTTCGCAGCCGGGCTTTTGCGCGAGCTGGCCGTGGGTTTTGTCTGATGGCGGTATAATTGTGGTTCAGGATTGTGCAACCAAGGATAAGCCAGTGATGGAGGCGCATGGTATGTTTGTATTGCAAACAAATTCAAACCATTAACAAAAAGCAAAGCCATGCATGAAGTTGCCTTGGTTCGCGCCATCATCGAGGAAATAGAAAAACAAGCCGCCGCACAAAAAGCCCGCAGTGTGGGGAAGGTAAGAATTCGCTTTAATTCACTTACCAGCCACAGCGCGGATCATGTGCGTTTTAGTTTTGAAATAACGCGCAAAGACAGCAAGTTGCTCAAAAATGCCGTGCTGGAGTTGAATGAGCTGCCTCCGCTGCTGCGCTGCCGCTGTGGAAATGAGTTTCCCGGCCATCATCTGCCGGATGTTTGCCCCCGGTGCGTTTCCTTGGAGGTCACACCTGTGCATGACACCGGCCTGGTTTTGGAAAGCTTTGAAATTGAAAAATGATCCCTGATGCCAAAGCGCGTTTGAAGCTCGTCATTTCCGGTGCGGTCCAAGGAGTGGGGTTTCGCCCTTTTGTGTCCCGGCTGGCAAACGAGTTGCATGTTGCCGGCTGGGTGAATAACACCCCGCAAGGCGTTCTCATTGAGGCTGAGGCATCGCCCGGGGCGCTTCAAACATTTGTGGACAGGCTGAGGGCGGACCACCCTGCGGGCAGCCATATTCGCAGCGTGGAATCATCGTGGGTGAGGCCCACGGGCAGCGGTGAATTTGAAATCCGCTCCAGCAGCAGCCAGGGCGTCTTCACCGCCGCCATCATGCCGGACATGGCAACTTGTCCGGATTGTTTGCGGGAAATGCTGGATCCTGCCAACCGGCGCCACCGTTATCCCTTCATCAATTGCACCCGGTGCGGACCACGTTTCAGCATCATCCAAGCACTCCCGTATGACCGCGCCCATACTTCGATGAAGAAATTCAAGATGTGCGATGCCTGCCAGGCGGAGTATGACAACCCCGCAGACCGGCGGTATCATGCGCAACCGAATGCCTGCCCTGAATGCGGTCCGCAGCTTTCGTGGATGGATGCGCAGGGCAGGGGGTTGCATGACGGAGAGGACGCCCTGCAAAGAGCGGTCCAGATGCTTCGAGGAGGAAGCATCGTGGCAGTCAAGGGCGTTGGTGGGTACCATTTGATGGCCGACGCCACCAATGACCAGGCCGTTCTCCTTCTCCGCCAGCGCAAACAGCGCAGGGATAAGCCCATGGGTCTGCTTTTTCCTTCGCTGGCTTTAATCAAAAAAGCCTGTGTGGTGTCGCCCAATGAGGAAGGCTGGTTGCTGTCCAGGGAGTCTCCATTGGTTCTTCTGAAGAAACTCCGTGTTCCTGCCTTGGCATTGGCGGAATCCGTCGCGCCCGGATGCCCGTGCCTTGGCGTGATGCTGCCGTCCAATCCGCTGCATCATCTGCTGGCGGGGGAATTGGGTTTGCCGTTGATCGCCACAAGCGGAAACCTTTGCGGCGAGCCTATCTGCATTGACGAGGCTGAGGCAATGGAAAGGTTGAAGGGCATCGCGGATGGATTTTTAACCCATGATCGCCCGGTGGTTCGTCCGGTGGATGATTCGATTATCCGGGAGGCAATTGGTGAAATAATGGTTTTACGGCGTGCCCGGGGTTTTGCACCGCTCCCGGTTTCACTTTCAGGAATGGGAACTGAATCCAATTCTTTGCTGGCGGTGGGCGGACATCTTAAAAATTCCATTGCTCTGGCGGTGGGCAGCGAGGCCTTTTTGAGCCAGCATATTGGCGACCTGGAAACAGAACCAGCCAGCCGCGCCTTCGCCAAGACCATTCAGGATTTTCAAAAGCTTTACGGGACTTGTCCGGACACTGTGGCTGTGGATTTGCATCCGGATTATCAATCCACCCGTCATGCCAACGAATCGGGTTTTCAGCGGGTGATCGCGGTGCAGCATCATGTGGCGCATGCCTTGTCCTGCATCACGGAGAATCAGGTTGGTTTGCCGGCCCTGGCTGTCATTTGGGATGGGACGGGGCTGGGAACCGATGGCACGCTTTGGGGAGGGGAATTTTTTGTGGTAAGGAAGGGCCTGGCGCGCCGGGTGGGGCATATCCGTGCATTCAGGCTTCCTGGAGGCGAGGCTGCGGTTCGGGAACCGCGTCGTGCGGCCCTGGGGCTGCTTTATGAAATGCATGGTCCCGCCGCCTTGAACCGAATCGAGCTGCCTTCCATCACGGCTTTCAAACCCGCTGAGCGGAAGTTGCTGGCAACGATGTTATCCCGCAACCTGAATTGCCCCGTCAGTTCAGGCATGGGCAGGCTCTTTGATGCCGTGGCCTCGCTGCTTGGCGTGCGGCAGCAAAACACTTACGAGGGGCAGGCGGCCATGGAATTGGAAGCCAAAATCAAAGGCGGAGAGGATTCCGGCCAGTATGAGATCCCCATTTTGACCCGGTCCGGATTTTTCATCGCAGACTGGCAGCCCATGATTGAATCATTACTGCTGGATGCCCGCTCTGGAATGGATATGGGCGTTATTTGCGCGAGGTTTCACAATGCGCTTGCCAGCTTGCTGGTGGAACTGGCCGGTCTGGCTGGGTTGAAGCGGGTGGCGCTTTCCGGTGGGTGTTTTCAAAACCTTTACCTGCTTGAAACGACCGTGAAAAAGCTTCAAGGAAAAAACCATGAGGTTTTCTGGCAGCATCGTGTTCCCACCAACGACGGCGGCCTTACCCTGGGCCAGTTGAGGGCTGTCCGACAACATTTCAACCTTGATTAAACCATGTGCCTCGCTGTTCCAGGCAAAATTGAATCCATTCATGGAGAGGAGGCCTTGACCCGTATGGGCCGGATCAATTTTGGCGGCGTCATCCGGGAGGCCAGCCTGGCTTTTGTTCCAGAGGCCCGGCAAGGCGATTATGTCATTGTCCATGTTGGCTGCGCCTTGTCCGTGATTGATGAGGAAGAGGCGCTTCAAATATTCCAATATATCAACGCCATGCGCGATGATTCCGTCCCGGGAGGGCCCTGATATGAAATATCTGGATGAGTTCAGGGATGTGGCCATGGCGCAAAAACTAGTCCGGCAGATTCATCACCGGGCATCCAGGACTTGGACGCTCATGGAGATGTGCGGCGGCCAGACGCATGCAATCATGAAAGCCGGTCTGGATGATTTGCTTTCGCCCTGCATTCGTCTCGTGCATGGGCCGGGATGCCCGGTTTGTGTCACCCCGATGCATGTTGTGGATGAAGCCCTTGACCTGGCGTCGCGACCCGGATTGATATTTGCCTCGTTTGGGGACATGTTGCGTGTGCCCGGAAGTCACGGGGATCTTCGGGGAGTCAAGGCCGCCGGTGGTGATGTCCGAGTTGTTTATTGCCCGTTGGAAGCGGTGAAGATGGCCATTCAAAACCCTTCTTTGGAAGTTGTTTTTTTTAGCATTGGTTTTGAAACAACCGCACCGGCGACCGCATTGGCTGTTCGTCAGGCCCAGCAGGCGGGCATTCATAATTTCAGCCTGCTCGTTTCCCATGTGCTGGTGCCGCCCGCCATTGAAACCCTTCTGGCTGACCCGGATTGCACCATACAGGGTTTTTTGGCGGCAGGCCACGTTTGTGCGGTCATGGGTTGCACCGAGTATGTGCCAATAGCAGACCGGTTCAGGGTTCCAATTGTGGTCACTGGTTTCGAACCTTTGGATTTGTTGCAGGGCATTCTCATGGCGGTGACGCAGTTGGAGGCCAATCACGGGCAGGTGGAAATTCAATATAGTCGAGTGGTCCGTCAAGATGGCAATGCTGCCGCCAGAAGTTTGATGGGAAGCGTTTTCGAGAGGATTTCCGCAAACTGGCGCGGTTTGGGCGAGATTCCTGCAAGTGGCCTGGGTCTGCGGGCAGAATTTTCCGCATTCGATGCCCGGAAAAAATTCGGACTTCAAAAATTTGCGGATCTTGATCCGGTCGAATGTATTTCCGGATTGATCCTGCGTGGTTTGCGAAAGCCGGTGGAATGCCCTTGTTTTGGCGCGTCCTGCACCCCGGAATTTCCACTGGGCGCCACCATGGTCTCCGAGGAGGGCGCCTGTGCAGCTTATTACCGCTACCGCACTCCATCCACTTCAATACCTCAACCATTGCCATGAACCGGTCCCATCCAACATTCTCCTGTCCGATCCCCATCGTTCACCATGAACGCATTCTCATGGCGCATGGCGGTGGGGGGCGGCTCATGCACCAACTGATTGAATCTGTTTTTTTGCGCCCATTTGGCAATCCAGTTTTAAATGCGGCGCACGATTCCGCCCAATTTTTGCCGCCCAAAGGAAGACTGGCTTTCACCACTGATTCTTACGTTGTGAATCCGATTTTTTTTCCAGGCGGCGATATTGGATCCCTCTCGGTGCATGGCACGGTGAATGATCTCGCCATGAGCGGGGCGAGGCCGATTTGCTTGAGTTGCGCCTTTGTCATTGAAGAGGGGTTGAGCATGGAAACTCTGAGTCGGGTGGCCCATTCACTGGCACAGGCTGCAGCAAGCTGCGGTGTGCCCGTTGTGACGGGTGACACCAAAGTGGTGGAGAGAGGGAAATGCGACTCCATTTTTATTAATACATCGGGAATCGGAATCATGGAGCACTCCTTAAGCATATCGCCGCAAGGCATCCGGCCTGGCGACGCCATCCTGTTAAGCGGTGATCTTGGGCGTCATGGAATGGCGGTCATGGCCCTGCGTGAAGGACTGCAATTCGAGAGCACTATTGAAAGTGATTCCGCGCCCGTGCATGAACCCGTGCTGGCCATGATTCAAGCAGGAGTGAGCATTCATTGCCTGCGCGATCTTACTCGCTCCGGATTATCCGCAGCACTCAATGAACTGGCAGAAGCCTCAGGCCTGGCCCTTCAAGTGGAAGAATCCCTGATTCCAGTCAACGAGGATGTCCATTCCGCCTGCGAGTTGTTGGGTTTGGATCCATTGTGCGTGGCCAATGAAGGCCGATTCATTGCCTTTATTCCCGCCGCCGAGTCTGAGATGGCCCTGAACGTTCTCCGGTCTTTCCAAGTCAGCGCTAATGCGGTCTGTATTGGGAAGGTTATGAATTCGGGGGATCCGGCAGTTTTAATCAAAAGCCGAATGGGTTCCATTCGGCTTTTGGACATGCCTTCAGGTGAACAGTTGCCCCGGATTTGCTGATTTGACAGTCTGCCCACAGCCAGATTTCACCTGGCCGGATTTCAATTGTCCGCAGCGGTTGACTGCACAAGGTTGTTGCCGATGATGGCCCGATAATTTTTGATGCGCCCGGTTTCCTGATCCTGGCGCGGCACGTACCGGAAACCGCCGATCACACAGGGATGCCCCAAGTCCAATATCAGGAAATGTGGATGCCCCGGCTGACTGTCCTTCCATTCCGTCAACCAAAAATTGGATGTTTGGCCGTCAATGGCGTTTTCCGCAGTGCCGTCCTCCGCCGTGCGTTCCTCGCTGTCCACCCACGCAATGGTCCATCCGTTGTGACTGATGGCATTGCCTTGCGGATCGAGTAGTTCCAGTTCGGCAACCGATGCATAGGGTTTACCGTCAAAAGCATTCAAGGATTCCAGACAGAAGAATTTGCCAGTGGCCGGGTTTTGAAATTTCACATCCTGAGAATCCGAGCCTGGAGCAAATGTGCCATTCACGACGAATACGTTGTTTGTGAGGTCCAACTTGACTGGAGGTCTGTTGAACCGCTCAAAATCGCGTTCCGGATGCAATTCATTCAGGATGGGCATTGGCTGGCCGCTGGTGACGGGAGATCCCAGGCCGAGATAATCCAAGACAATGATTTCATTGGTTCCCTGGCGCAACCAGCAACCGGGTGTATAAGCGGTTTGGGTGGGACCTATGTTCCAATAGCGACCGAGGCAATGCCCGTTGACCCACACCACGCCTTTGCCAAAATGGGACAGGTTCAAAAAGGTATCGCCAAGTTTTTCCAGGGTGAATGTGCTCCGCCAAAAGACCGGGACATTGGTTTCCGGTTTGCTGGAGCCAAATTTTAAGCCAGCCAGCATTGGAGCGTCAAGGGGCAGCCGAAAAACCTCCCAATTTTTCAAGGTTTCCCCCCCCAGATTGACCGGCCCGATCAAGCCTTTGCGATCTGCCATTTCAGGCCCAAAATTGATTCGCCCCATGGGTTCGACCAAAATATCCAGCCTGGATTTTTGGCTTCGTGCAGGCAGCACCAGGCGGGCCTTGGCCTGGCGCCGGTCGAGAATGCCCACGCGCCTGCCATTCAGGAAGACATAGCCAAAATCATGAATCGCCCCCGCCTCAAGCGGGGTGGCATCGCCAGCAGCAATGGTCGTCCGGTACAAAATGCAGCCATACCCCTGGTTGTAAGCCTCCATGTTGCGCGGAAAGGCATCATGGATGGGTTGCGGCAAATTGTCAAAAACCGGAGCGGACTCACCGGGAGCCATCGGCGCGATGGAAATCACCGGTTGGGTGGCAGGAACCGCTGGCAGGGTCTCGCCTGGCTGCAAATGCCGGGAAAACAATGCGCGTGTCTCAAAGAATTTGGGCGTGGGCCAGCCAGCCTCGCTGATGGGGGCATCGTAATCGTAACTGGAAGTGTCCGGCTTGAAGGGGCGATCGCAGCCGGACCATAGGCCGAAGGACGTTCCGCCGTGGGCCATGTAAATGCTGAAGGAGGCGCCCATGTCCAGCATGAGCCTCAAGTTGGGCAGATAATTTTCCGGCTTGCCAAAGTGATGCGGCTGGCCCCAAGTATCGAACCAACCAGGATAAAATTCGCTGCAAAACATCGGGCCGTATTTTTGAATCCGGCGCACCTTCTCAAAATTCTCAACGATGTCGCTGCCAAAATTTCCGGCTTGAAACAAGTCGGGAAGCATGCCTCTTCTCATTTGGTTGGGGGGGTTGCACTGAAATAATGGGACATCAAAACCCGCCCTCAAAAGGGTATCCCTCAAAGCGCCAACATAGTTTGTGTCCTTTCCGTAAAAACCGTACTCATTCTCGACCTGCACCATGATGATGGGTCCGCCATGCGTGATTTGAAGTCCGGATAGTTCACGTCCCACTTCCATGAGGTAATCTTTCGCCGGCATCAGGTACCGTGGGTCACTGGATCGCAGTTTGATGTGATCATCCTTTAAAAGCCACCAAGGAGTGCCGCCCATTTCCCACTCAGCACAGGAATAGGGGCCTGGCCGGAGGATGACCCATAGACCCTCCTCCTGGGCGATACGGCAAAATTCTGCGGCATCGGCCTGGCCGCTCCAGTCAAATGACCCAGGCCGTGGCTCCACTTGGTTCCAAAACAAATAGGCGCAAACCGTGTTCAGGCCCATGGCCCGGGCCATTTGCAGGCGATTCCGCCAGTATTCCCGCGGCACTCGTGCCGCGTGGATTTCCCCGCAGCGAATTTGAAAGACTTTGTTATCCAGCAAAAAGGAGTTTGTGCCAATGGCAAAGGTGTGGCCCGGGTTTCCGACTTCCCCACCAAGAGTGATTCCCATGTAAAAATAGACAGCCAGGAAGACAGGAAGGATGAGAAGATGCTTTGCTTTCAAATTTGTAATTTAGATGTTCTTGAGCCTAAAATGCATCGCAAATGACAGTCAAGTTCCAATCAAGGCGCAGAGGAATTTGGTTTGTGACCTCCACTGATGGCTTCAAAAATAGGAACCACCGCGCAGGGCGATGAATTTCTGATCCAGCCATTTTTTTGGGGCGCACCAAGTTGAACTGGTTTGTCGCAATGAAAAAACATGGGTTCAGGCCTTGGCAAGGATGAAGATTCAGTGGTTTATCATGGTAATGTCTCGGGTGAAGAATCATCTTGGATTGTCTTGGAGTCCCACTAAGTGATAGTTTATCCGGGAACAGGCGCGTGGCGCTTGCGGAGTGGTGTGCCGGGCGAGAAAGTCTGTTTGAGTGGAATCAAGCGACCTGAAATGATTTTTGAAAGTGAAGCATTTTAAATTTACGCGGAGCCATGCGCAACCGGTTGGTGTGGCCCCCTTTCAGGAGACAGCCAGGACATGAATGAGCCGAATCATTCTGGTTCCAAGGGAGGTGGTGTTTTCCCGTCACCCATTGCCCCGACTGGGGTGGGCAAGGGGTATAAAAAGCTCTGGCCACATGTGCCTCTGGCTCTGGCCCTGGTTCTGATGGGCGCATTAAACCTGCTGGATGGGTACAACGTGCCTTTGCCGGAATTAAAAGGGGACGAGGCGTTGAATGAGTTGGCGCAATCGCTCTCGGCGCTGGGGGGGACGGCGCAAATCATACTGGGTTCCATGATGTTCGTGGCGGGGTTGGGTTTAATCTGGAGGCTGGTTTCGGCATGGACACTCGCGGTACTGCTGCTGGTGATTGCAGTAGGGGTAAATGTGGCCAAGTCAAACTGGGGGTTGAGCCTTTTCCTAGAAGGGGGATTGTTGGTTGGCATTGCCAGCGCCAGATCCAGCTTTAATCGGCGGACAGTGTTTGCGAGCCTGCTCCTTTCCTTGAGCGGTATCCTGGCTATTCTGGCCTACGGTATTTTTGGAAGTTACCTGCTGGGAAAAGGATTCAATCCCCCCATCAAGGACCTCGGCACGGCATGTTATTTTACGGTAGTCAGTCTTTCCACCGTGGGGTATGGGGATATTGTGCCGGTCCGACCGGAGGCTCGTTGGTTTGTGATGTCTCTGCTGGTGGTCGGATTGGGGGTGTTTGCCACGGCAATTGCTTCCGTGCTTGGACCCAAAATCACCGGCGAATTAAACCGTCTCTTTAACATTAACGATAAAACTATGGAACCTAAAGATCACGTAATTCTCATAGGCGATGGGGCGATTGCTCGGAATGCTGCGGAAGAGTTCATACTCAAGAAAGTGCCTTTGGTTCGAATCGTGCCCGGGCCGGATTCAGAAACGCGGATGGAGGCATCGGTCGTGTTTGGTGATGCTGGAGAAGATGAGGTATTGATTCGAGCGGGCATTCAGAAGGCGAGGTTGGTAATTGCCGCCCTTGACGATGACAGTGAAAATGCCTTGATCACACTTGGAGTAAAACATCTGAACCCCGGTGTCCAGGTCATGGCCATGGCGAGTTCGCCCAAATCCATGAAGCGGCTGAAGTTGGCCCATGCAGATTTAATCGTGTCGCCTGCAGCAATTGGAGGGCGCATGGTGGCATCCTTGGCGCAGGGACAGGACCTGCCGGATATGTTTCAGGATTTGCTTGAAAAACATCAGGCATCGTGAGGTCCTGGCAAAGTTCCGGTTTGGTGAGTCTTGGAACCTGGAAATATTAAACTGAAGAAGAGGGCGGGGGGTTTTCGTGCTGTGCATCGTGACCGCAAAAAATTTGTTCCACCGCACGGGTGACTTCTCGCTCGTCCTCACCAGTCGCCACGACATCCAATGTCATGCCCATGGAAGCGCAGAGTGACAAAATGCTGACAATGCTGCGCATATCGGCCAATTTTTCGCCGCACTGCAGCAAAATGCGGGACTGATGTTTCATTGCCATTTTGACCAACCGAGCCGCCGGTCGCATGTGCAAACCCTCCTTCCATGGAACCACCACTTTTATCTGCTTCATAACGTGGTTTCGACATTCCCGTGGTTGTAGTGTTCATTAAATAACTCCAAAATAATCCTGCGAGGAGGGGATTGAACCTCGGATGTTTAGGAGCAGATCCCGGCATTGGATGGAAACCTTCCTCAGGAAGCTTGACGATGATGGCTCAAAGTCCTAGCATCAGTATCAGCGGGGAGCCAACTCACCTCAAGAGGGTGACGCTGAGAGTTTCGTGCGCGAGTGCGAAAGACCCAAGTACCTGATCTGGATAATACCTGCGCAGGAAAATGACCGGGAAACATCCGGTGCAGGGATTCGGCCATGGCTTTCCGCTTAAAATACCATGATCGCCACCAAAGACGTCTTTGAACCCAGCAGCCGTGAACCTTTACCTGGGAGCAGCCGGGTGTATGTGCCGGGGCAGTTGCACCCACAAATTTCCGTGCCCATGAGGGAGATTCAGGTGTCTGCCTCGCGAGGGGTGGGCGGGAAAATGGAGGCCAATGCACCGGTTCGGGTTTATGATTGTTCGGGTCCATGGGGGGATCCTGTGTTTGAAGGACAGGTGAAAGAGGGATTGCCGACGCCCCGGCGCGAGTGGGTCTTGAATCGGAACGATGTGGAGGAGTATTCCGGACGCGAGGTCAAGCCGCAGGACAACGGGTATTTATCCGGCAAACATGCTGAATTGGCCAGCGAGGCGGAAAGGAACCGTTTGGTGGAGTTTCCTGGTTTGAACGGCAAGCCGCGCAAACCGCTGCGTGCCCGTCGCGGGAAAGTGGTTACCCAGCTAGCCTATGCCAAGGCGGGCATAATCACCCCGGAAATGGAATTCGTGGCCATCCGGGAAAACATGGGCCGGACGATTCTCCACGACATGTCCAAAGACCTGGACCGAAACCAGCTTGAAAAACAACATCAAGGTTCCTCCCAATTGCCGGATGGGCCGTTTACCCCGGGGATATTCCGGCGGTTTCCTCAAAGGATTCCCAGCCAGATCACGCCGGAATTTGTCCGGCAGGAAGTGGCAGCAGGTCGTGCCATAATACCTTCGAACATCAATCACCCGGAATTGGAGCCGATGATCATCGGCCGGAATTTCCTGGTGAAAATCAATGCCAACATCGGCAACAGCGCCGTGGCATCCAGCATTGAAGAGGAAGTGGAAAAAATGCGGTGGGCCATCAAATGGGGCGCCGACACAGTGATGGACCTTTCCACTGGTAAAAACATTCATGCCACCCGGGAATGGATTTTGCGCAACGCGCCGGTGCCAATTGGCACGGTTCCCATTTATCAGGCTCTGGAAAAGGTTCATGGCCGCGCCGAGGACCTGACTTGGGAGATTTTTCGAGACACACTGCTGGAGCAGGCTGAGCAAGGGGTTGACTATTTCACGATACACGCCGGTGTTTTGCTGCGTTTTGTTCCGCTTACGGCCCAGCGGATGACGGGCATTGTCTCGCGCGGGGGCAGCATCATGGCCAAATGGTGCCTGGCGCATCACAAGGAAAACTTTCTATACACCCACTGGGATGATATTTGCGACATCATGGCGGCATACGATGTAAGTTTCAGCATAGGCGATGGGTTGCGACCCGGGTCCATTGCGGATGCGAATGATCCCGCCCAGTTTGGGGAATTGGAAGTTCAGGGAGAATTAACCCGGCGCGCCTGGGCCAAGGGCGTGCAGGTGATGAACGAGGGGCCTGGCCATGTGCCCATGCACATGATCGAGGAAAACATGCAAAAGCAACTGGAATGGTGCGGAGAGGCTCCGTTCTACACCCTGGGACCGCTGACCACTGATATTGCTCCAGGCTACGATCACATCACCAGCGGCATTGGCGCGGCAATGATCGGCTGGTACGGCTGTGCCATGCTTTGCTATGTTACCCCGAAGGAACATTTGGGGTTGCCCAACAAGAAAGACGTCAAGGACGGGGTCATCGCCTATAAAATCGCGGCGCATGCGGCGGACCTGGCCAAGGGGCATCCGGGGGCACAGTACCGAGATAATGCCATAAGCAAAGCGCGATTTGAATTTCGCTGGGAGGACCAGTTCAATCTTGGGTTGGATCCGGTGACGGCCCGTGAATTTCATGATGCCACGCTGCCGCAGGACGGGGCCAAGACAGCCCATTTCTGCTCCATGTGCGGCCCTCATTTTTGCTCCATGAAAATCACGGAAGATGTTCGGAAATATGCCGCAGAGCAGGGGATCACCGCCGAGTCGGCCCTGGAAAAAGGGCTAAAAGATAAATCGGCTGAATTCGTTGAGAAGGGCTCGGATGTTTACCTAAAGGCCTGATTCGCCGCATATTCGGCCAAAAAAGAGCCGAAAATGCTTTGTGGATACAAGGGGCATTCTTAAGAAGTCGTGGGGCTTTGATTTCAGGCAGGTTGGAAGCGCGAAAAAACCTTTCCGGCCAACCTATGGATTGAGGAGATTTGAATTTGAAACCTGGCCCGCGGGTATTTGTTGCCCAGGCAAAACCACCTTGGGCCAATCCAAGGAAGACCATTCCAAAGGGAAGACAGCCAATGTGGACCTGCCGTGGTGCAGTCCATCGTAAAAATGGCAGCTTAGCCAGATTTGATTGTTGGATGCCAAAATGCCCACCTGGCCTGGGCCTATGAAGGGTCCCTGCGATTCCAGAAAAGGAGTTCCCCCGCCTTCCATCATGTCGTTGCCTCCGGCATCGAGGTAGGGACCGGTAATCTGGCGGCTGCGCCCCACGCGCACTTCATAGGTGCTGTTTGTGCCCCGGCAACAAAGGCCCCAATTCACAAACAGGTAATAGTAACCATTATGGGGATATAGATAAGAGGCCTCAATGGAATCATTGAATGCCAGCGAATAAACCTGGCCCGGTGGGTCTTTCCGCCTGCCGGTGACAGGACTCAATTCCATCAATTTAATGCCGCTCCAAAAGGAGCC
>DAIDJC010000007.1 GCA_027451565.1 Limisphaerales bacterium
CGGGTGTCTGGATAAACTGGCAGGAATGTTGAAAACCAAGCCGCATGGCAGCCGCCTGCGCTTCCCCGAGAAGCGGTGCGGAAATATCGGTGATCACCACTTTTAAACGCCCGGCAAACTGTTCCAGGGCACCCAAGGCAATCAATCCATCGCCAGCGCCCACATCAACCAACGTCATGGCGGGAACAAGTCGGGCGCCCGCCAGAACGCGATCGCGCATTCCGTTGAGTTGTTTCTGGATTTGCGCGGCCTGGCCCGAGTCACCCGCGTGCCGGGTGTTCAGGAGCCAGTGCGACCACAGATCGCTGGCCTCGTTCGAGCTTGCTTGAGGGATTTGGGAGGTCTCGCGCATGGATTTTTTGGCTGGGAATGACGTTAAGGTGAGTAAGGGCGGAATTCAAGGTCGCAGAACGGGAGGGCATGCCATTGTGACGGTTGCAGCGGCAAGGTCTGTAATTCAATGGGTTATGCCAAGGGAGGATGGGGCGGTCCTTGCATGTTGGGGGGAAGGATTGACTCTCAATTCGCTCTTAAAAAATAATTCCGCATTGTTGTTGCCAACAGGCGGGAATCTGTCAGAATATGACGCGTCCGTTAGATAGAAATTCTTCTTTCGAGGCATGGTGAATCTTCAGGTGAACTTGGTTCAGTGATGATTTGAAATCCGATAACCGGAAACAGTCTGTTTAAAGCAAGTTCAGTCTAGGGCAGAAAGTAAAAAAATCACATGAGCAATAAATTATTCGTAGGAAACCTTTCCTTTGACACCACCGAAAACGACCTTCAAGACGCGTTTACCGCGTACGGTTCCGTTACGGAAACCAATTTGATGATGGATCGCATGACGAACCGCCCCCGTGGTTTTGCCTTTGTGACCATGAACAGCCCCGAAGAAGCCCAGGCGGCCATTGCAGGTTTGCATGGCCGGGAGCTTGGCGGACGCGCTCTCACGGTGAATGTGGCCAAACCCCGCGAGGAACGTCCCTCCGGCGGTGGTCGTCGTGAATTCGGAGGTAACCGCGGTGGTGGTCGGAACCGCTACTAAGCGTCCTTCAACCGATATTTCAGGCGGAATCCGGCAATACCGGGTTCCGCCTTTTTCATTTCCTGGTTAAACCGCCCAACTATTCCCATCATTCTTGAAGGCGGGTGGTCTCCCTGGCCGTGTGGGTGCCGGTAGGCCCCATCCAAAAATTTGGTGCACCAATTTTCCGCTGGCAACATTTGAGCCTCTTCAAGCCATCGTCATTGCAAACCCTTCTTTTGTGGCAAGCGGGGACTTTACAGGTTATGTTGCTGGCGAATCAAAAAATGCGGCTCAGCCGGCACGAATCCATGATGTCGCACAGGGTCAAACTGGATGGCAAAAGCGATGCTTGCGCCCCGGTGGATGAACAATCCAGGGGTTGGAAGATCTATTCGCAACTTTGGGCAGCAGGGCGTGTCATGCAGAGGCAGGAATTCACAACGGTCCTCAAATCAAGGGGCGCACCAATTTCGCATCCGATTCAGGCCGGATTTTCTTTCCGAAAGCACGCCCTGTTGCAGCCCGCGGTGCAGCGGCTTTGGGTTGTCTTGCTGGCATGCTGCTTCTGCCTTCAGAGCGCCCTGGGACAGGGAACTGATTACCTCCGAAGCCACTATATCAAACAAGGTTTTCTTATTCCGATGCGGGATGGCGTAAAGCTGTTTACCCTGGTTTACTCACCGCGCGACACAAATCGCAGCTATTCGATCATGATGGTTCGGACGCCCTATGGCATTGCTCCCTATGGCGAGACCAATTACCCGGAAACTCTGGGTCCTTCGGCAGAGTTTGCGCGGCACGGTTTCATTTTTGTGTATCAAGACGCCAGAGGACGCTATCGGTCTGAAGGACGATATGTTGACATGCCGCCACACAAGGCCAGCATGACCAATCCTGTTGAAACGGATGAAACCACGGATGCCTCGGACAGCATTTGCTGGGTGGTGAACCACATTCCGCACAACACTGGGCGGGTGGGATTATGGGGAATTTCGTTCAAGGGCTTTTATGCGGCGCAGGGTTTGATCAATGCGCCCCCGTATCTCAAGGCGGATTCCCCGCAGGCGCCCATGGGCGATGAAGGCAATGGGGACGACGTTTATCATAATGGCGCGTTTTTTTTGGCGGCGAACTTTGGGTTTTATGCAAATTTTTGGCCACGGGGGATGAAACCGCCCCGCTCCGATTTTGAAGCGCCGGATTCATACCAATTTTTTTTGCGAATGGAGCCGCTGGCAAACACCCAAAAAATGTATTTCGAGAACCGGAACCCTTATTGGAACGACATTCTGGAGCATCCCAACTATGACGCGTTTTGGTCATCCCGAGCGCTTGCGCCGGTGATGAAAAACCTGACGGTGCCCGTGTTGGTGGTGGGAGGGTGGTATGATGCTGAGGACCTGGGCGGCACCTTAAAATTGTTCCAAGGCATCGTTGCGCATGGCGGCGCGCCGTCAGCCACACTGGTGATGGGGCCGTGGTCGCATGGGCAATGGGGGGCGCCCGGAGGTGAAAGCCTGGGCATGATGCAGTTTGGCTCGCGGACATGCGACTATTTCCAGAAGCATATCCAATATCCCTTTTTTCTCTCGGCCTTGGAGCCAGGTCCTGCCAACGAGGTCCATTTTCCGAGGGCCTGGATGTTTGAAACGGGCAAAAATGAATGGCGGCAGTTCGCTGAATGGCCTCCAGCACATGCTGTCCGGCGCCGTCTCTATCTGGCGGCGAAAGGCAGCCTGTCATTCGATGCCCCAGCGGGCCTGGAGCAATTTGATGAGTACACCAGCGATCCAGCCAAGCCGGTGCCGGTGACAAGTGAGATTGGCGAGGGAATGCCGGGCGATTACATGACCCGTGACCAGCGGTTTGCCTCCCGGCGCCCGGATGTGCTGAGTTACGAGAGTGAGCCATTAAAAGAGGATTTGGTGGTCGGGGGTCCGGTCACGCCTTCGTTGCGGGTGTCCACCTCCGGGACTGATTCTGATTTTGACGTGAAACTGATTGATGTTTATCCAGATGATGCGCCTGAATTCCAAGGCGTGCATTTTGGCGGCTGGCAACAGATGGTTCGCGGAGAGCCTTTTCGTGGGAAGTTCCGACAGGGCATGAACGATCCAAAACCATTTGTGCCGTGGCAGCCGTCGAAAATCGAGTTCGTGATGCCAGACGTTTTGCATGATTTCCGCAAGGGTCATCGCATCATGGTTCAAATCCAGAGTTCATGGTTTCCAATGGTGGATTTGAATCCACAGCGCTTTTTAAACATTCCCACCGCCAAAACTTCGGATTTTCAAAAGGCTGTGGAACGAGTTTATTACGGCGGTCAGGAGGGGTCCCGCATTGAGGTTCTGACCATCCAATAATTGCCCGGCGCAGGATGGGATTGCTGCAAGGTCCTCCTGCTGTTGCAGAGCTTGTATTGTTGCGGGAATGGCGGCTGCGGAGCGCGGCTGATGACTCAAGCTCTTGCCCTGGCTCCAGGGCGCAGGTGTGATTGGGTGGCGTGGCATTTGGAGGGCGCTTTTTGCTGCCATGCCGAATCCGAGGAAGGAATGAGCCGGGGATTGGCGCCCAGGTGCCGAAAGCGAAGTGTGTCCGGCGTTTTGGATGCGCAGGTAAAACGGTTTGCCAGACGCGATGAAGGAGAATGGTCAGCGATCGGACCCCGCGCCGCAAAAACGACTGCAAAAGTCTTGCCAAGACAGGCTCTTCGAGGGCATTTTCTGACATGGCAGTTTCGCGCTCCAAAATTGTTGATGATGTTTTTTATCAGCCTGCGGATCCGTTTTTCCGGTCCGTATCCCCGACCGGCCTGACTTACGATGACGTGACCCTGGCCACGCAATATTCAGAAATCCTGCCCCGAGACACCCAGTTGGGCGCGACCCTGGCAGAAGGGCTGCATCTGAATATTCCCGTGATTTCCTCGGACATGGACACCGTGACGGAATCGCGGATGGCGATTGCCATGGCTTTGAATGGTGGTTTGGGCCTGATTCACTACAACATGACCGAACGGTCGCAGCTTTCCGAGGTGACCCGGGTGAAAAACCATGTTCATGGCTTGATCCAGGAGCCGGTGAAAGTGACGCCGGACCAGGCGATTGGGGACGTGCTGAAAATGATCGAGGAGCGCAAGTTTGCGTTTGCAACTTTTCCGGTGGTGGATTCCTCGGGCAAGCTGATGGGGCTGTTATCCGGTCATGTGGTGAAGCCGCGCTATGCGAAGAGGAAGGTGGCGGAGGCGCTCACCCCGCGTTCGCAGGTGCACACGATTTTGCGCAAGGAACTGGGAAATGACCCGATTACGCGGGCGGACAAATTTTTTACGGAACACCTGGGAATACACAAACTGCTGGTGGTGGATGAGAAGGATGAACTGAGGGGATTGATCACATTGAGCGACGTGGAGCGGCTCACGCAGGAGCGGGGCGCCCAATTCAAGGCAGCGCGGGATTCCCATTTCCGCCTGGTTTGCGGCGCGGCAGTTTCCGCCACCCGTAACGCCTTTGGTGAACTGGACCGGGAAAGGATTCTGAACCATGTTGGCGCGCTGATAGACCGGGGCCTGGACGTGGTTGCGGTGTCCACGGCACATGGTTTCAGCAAGGGGGTGGGAGACATGGTGCGGGTGCTGCGCGATGCCTTTCCCAAGCTGCCCATCATTGCGGGTAACGTGACCAGCGCCGATGGTGTGGAATTCTTGTCTGCTGCCGGGGCCAACATGATCAAGGTGGGGCAGGGGCCCGGTTCCATTTGCACCACCCGGATTGTGGCGGGGGTGGGAATACCCCAGTTGACGGCTTTGTATGTGTGCTCCCGAGCGGCGTCCCGAAAGAAGGTGACGCTTCTGGCGGATGGCGGCATCACAAAGTCCGGGGACATTGTCAAGGCGCTGACCCTGGCGCACGGAGTGATTTGCGGGGGAATGTTTGCCGGCTGCAATGAAGCGCCAGGCGAGGTGGTGGAAATCAGCGGCAAATGGTACAAGCAATATCGCGGGATGGGCAGCCTCGCTGCCATGCGAACCGGTTCTGCAGCCCGTTACGGCCATGATAAAAACCCCACCCAGAAGGTCGCAGCAGAAGGAATTGAAGCCCTGAAGGAGTCTTGCGGATCGGTGGACCGCATCCTGGCGCAATTGATTGGTGGCATTCAAAGCGGAATGGGTTACCTGGGTGCAGCCAATCTGCAGGAACTGCAAAAGCGCGCCCGCTATATCCGGGTAAGCCCCGCCGGAATGCGTGAAGCCGCGCCGCATGACGTGGTGGAACTGAAAACAGGCGCTTGATGGCGAGGGCCGGAATCGGCCTGAATATCCGCTTTTGCACGTCAACCCTCCGGGCGGCGGCGCTTTTGCCCTGGGGTTTTTTAACGCCGTTGTTACAGCCCGTTACGGGGATGCGCCGACAGCTCGGCCTCGACCAAGGCCAAAATCCCCAGCCGGACCACCCTTCCCAATTTTCGGACAGGCTCTTTGAAAAATAAGTTGAACCAGAATTTGCCCACATTTTTCCCGATAAATTTGACTTGACCAGTGGCTGCCAAACTTGGCCAGAGATTGGGGTGCGCGCACATTAAAATAATTTCAGAAATTGCTTGTGAATTTTTTCACGATGAGGCAATCTTTACGTCCCTTGACGCAATATTGATTTAGATAATCATTATGATTTGGTCCCGGCTCAAGGGATTCATAGTAATTTAAAAGTGAAACCCGTTTTAAAATGGATTTTGGCGGTATGGCTGGTTTTATTGACCGGTCAATTGGGGTCCATTGCCCAGCCTTTGGATAATTCCGGTTCCGTGGCGGGAGCGACCAATGCGGTGGCGGCTTCGACGGCGCCGCAGGAGGATTCCGGAGTGCAGGCTGCGGCGCCAGCCGTTCTGCATGTTTTGGGTTTGCCAGTCACCAACTCGATGATTTGCACCTGGGTGGTGGCAGCCTTTATTTTGGTTGTGGTGCGGATTGGCACTTGGAACAACATCAAGGAAGTGCCTTCGGGATTGCAGAATTTGATTGAGGCCATGGTGGAGGGTTGGGAAGGGTTGATTGGTGATATTCTGGACAAGCGGGTGACCCGCTGGGTATTTCCTTTTGCCACCACGTTTTTCATATTCATTGTTCTTTCCAACCTGACCGACCTGGTTCCAGGAGTTGGCAGCATTGGGGTGAAAGAGAATGGCCAATTTACCCCGTTATTTCGCACTCCCACGACAGATGCAAATCTCACGGTGGCCATGGCGGGGATTTTTCTGGTCATGAGTCTCTACTGGGCAGTGAAGTACAATGGTGTTTGGGGGCTGATCAAACACATATTTGGAGTGAAAATGGAAACCAGCAAGGTTTTGTATCCGCTGTTTTTCCTTCTGTTTTTATTCATTGGCGCCATGGAATTGTTGTCGGTGCTTTTTGCGCGGCCTGTGGCTCTGGCGATGCGGTTGTACGGCAATGTTTTTGCCGGGGAGAGCATCCTGGACATGATATTTCATGGCAAATCACTGGTGTTTTCACTGATCCTGGCCTCTGGAATGTATTTTTACGAAACCTTTGTCTGTGTGGTGCAGGCATTTGTGTTTGCCATGCTGGTGGTGGCGTTTGTGGGCACTCTTTGCAGCCATACTGAGGAGCATGGGCACTAGAGGTTTGTTCACGCGCGGCCATGGGTTGGCTTGAGGTAAATTTCAGACGCCTGGCAAATCGGCGGCTGGTTCAACAAAAACAAAAAAAATAATAGTTATGATGCTAGCAGAAACAGTCGGGAACATTCACATTGGCCTCGCTTTTGGCGGAGCCGCGATCGGCATTGGCATTGCCACCGCAGGGGGGGTTACTGCCATGGCCCGCAATCCGGGCATGTTTGGGAAAATCCTAACCTTCATGTTCGTGGGCATGGCTCTTGCAGAAGGCTGGGCGGTCATCGCGTGGTTGGTCGTCAAATAATCGCGCCATGGACAAGCTAGGCATCGAGTGGAAAATCCTGGTCGCCCAGACGATCAGTTTTTCCGTTGTGTTTTTCGTGCTTTGGCGTTTTGCCTACGGGCCGATCTTTGCCATGCTCCAGGCGCGGCGCGAAAAGATCGCGGATGCGCTTGCGCACGCTGAACAAATCAAGGTGGACGTGGCGCGGACGGAGGCGGAGCGCCAGAAAATTCTGGCCGAAGCCGGGGACAAAGCCAACAAGATGATTGACGAGGCGCGAGAGGCGGCGGCCCGTGTTCGCGAACAGGAAACCCAAAAGGCGATTGCAGCTGCCGAACAAATCGTGGCCAAGGCGCGTGAGGCGGCCATGCAGGAACGGGCCCAGATGCTGGTCCAGTTGAAACGGGAAGTGGGCCGCCTGGTGGTTCGTACCACCGCCACGGTCACAGGAAAGGTTCTGACCACGGAAGACCAGCAGCGCCTCTCGGCAGAGACAGAAAAACAACTGACGGCGTGATACCCGGCGGTTCGTGAGTTTTTTCAGCATTAAATGATTCCAAGCAGCGTGCGGGTGCGACCAGGCGCTATTTAGACCGATGAAAATAACCAAACAAGCCCAGCGTGAGGCGCGGCAACTTTTCCGGAGTTGCTTGGTGAACGGCGTGCTGGACGAGGACAAGGTGCGTCAATGTGCACGCCTGCTCGGCGCCATGAAACCCAGGGGATTCATGGGCATTCTCAGTCGTCTGCATCGGTTGGTGAAACTGGAGCTGGCACGCCGCTCCGTGACGGTGGAAAGCGCCATCGAGATCACCGGTGCCCAGCAGTCGGATTTGCGCAGGCGCTTGGAGAGTCAGTACGGGCCGGGATTAAAAATGGGGTTTCACACAAACCCCGACCTGATAGGGGGCATGCGCATCCAGGTGGGCAGCGACCTCTACGATGGGAGCGTGAAAACGCGCTTGAATAAATTGGAACAAAGCTTTTAGCGATCATTATGAGCAACTTACTCGAGGAAATTGAAGCACAAATCAGCGGCGCCAAGGCCACTGTGGACCGGCAGAATGTGGGAATCGTCCGTGAGATCGGGGATGGAGTGGCCAAAATTGAGGGCCTCACCGAGACCATGTTGAACGAGATGCTTGATTTTGGCAATGGCGTCACTGGCTTGGCGCTGAACCTGGAAGAAACCGAGGTGGGCGCCATCATCCTGGGGGATTACACCGGGGTGAAGGAAGGCCAGGAAGTGCGCACCACCGGCAAGTTGCTGCAGGTGCCTGTGGGCAAGGGATTGCTGGGCAGGGTGGTCAACACTCTTGGCCAACCGCTGGACGGCAAGGGCCCCATTGCAAGCGAGGTTTCTTATCCGGTGGAAAAAATCGCGCCCGGCATCATCAAACGCAAGTCGGTCAGCCAGCCGGTTCAGACAGGCATCATGGCCATTGACGCCATGGTTCCTATTGGGCGTGGACAACGAGAGCTCATCATCGGCGACCGTGGCACCGGCAAGACCACGATCGGCGTGGACGCGATGATCAACCAGGCCCGGATTAACAAGGCGGCGGAATCAGCCGGCGACAAGAATTTCCGGCCTATCTACAATATTTACGTGGCGATTGGCCAGAAGCAATCCAGCATTGCCCGCGTCATCGGGGTTCTTGAAGAGGCCGGGGCCATGCCTTACACCATCGTGGTGGTGGCTTCCGCTTCGGATTCCGCCTCGAACCAGTATCTGGCGCCATTCACGGGCGCAGCCATAGGGGAATGGTTCATGGATAATGGGATGGATGCCCTGATCATTTACGATGATTTGTCCAAGCACGCAGTGGCCTACCGCCAGGTGTCCCTGATTCTGAAGCGTCCGTCGGGCCGCGAGGCTTATCCTGGTGACGTTTTTTATCTGCACAGCCGTTTGCTGGAGCGCAGCGCGCGGGTGTCTGAAAAATATGGCAATGGTTCACTCACGGCGCTGCCCATCATCGAAACCCAGGCGGGCGACGTTTCGGCCTACATCCCTACCAACGTGATTTCAATCACGGACGGCCAGATTTATCTGGAAACGGATTTGTTTTATCAAGGCATCCGCCCGGCGGTGTCGGTGGGGCTGTCCGTATCCCGGGTGGGTTCAGCCGCGCAAATCAAGGCCATGAAGCAGGTGGCGGGGCGCATCAAGGGCGACCTGGCGCAGTTTCGTGAGCTGGCGGCTTTTGCCCAGTTTGGCTCTGATTTGGATTCCAAGACCCAGGCCTTGCTGGAGCGCGGCAAGCGCATTGTGGAACTATTCAAGCAAAACCAGTACAGCCCCATGCCCGTGGAAGTGCAGGTGGTGGCGCTCTGGGCCTCGCAGAACGGCTTTGTGGACGATGTTCCCGTGGAAAAAATCAAGGATTTTCAAGCCAAATTGGTGGATTACATGGCCACGCGAAAAGCCGCATTGCTGGATAAAATCCGCAATGAAAAAGCCATCAGCGACGCGATTGGGGCCGATTTAAAATCGGCTGTTTCTGAATTCAAGCAAAGTTACCACTGAGGCCGGGACATGCCTAGCACGCGCGATATCCGCCGACGAATCAAGTCGGTCAAGAACACCGCTCAGATCACCAAGGCGATGCAGATGGTGGCTGCGGCGAAGATGCGCAAAGCGCAGCAGGCGGCGCTTGTTGGGCGTCCTTATGCCTCGTTGCTCAATGAGGTTCTGGCCCAGGCGGCAGGCCGGTATGCGAGTTTTGATCATCCTCTCATGAAGGTGCGGGAGGTGAGAAAGCGCGCGGTGATCCTGGTGACCACGGATCGCGGTCTTTGCGGCGCCCTGAACAGCAACCTGTTTAGAGAGGCGGCCCGTTTTGACAAGGACAACACCGTGTTCATCACGGTTGGAAAGAAAGCCGCCCAGTTTATAGGGCGAACGCGCCGGTCACTGGCGGGAGAGTTTCATTACAAGGACAACCCCCAGTTCGCAGAGGCGCGGGCGGTATCCAAGTTTGCCCAGTCTCTTTTTGAGAAAGGGGAGGTTGACGCGGTGGAAATACTCTATGCGAACTACGTTTCCACGCTGGTGCAGCAGCCCCGAAAACTTTCATTTTTGCCCCTGGGCAAAATTGAGGCGGTCAGTGCGGGTGTTGGAGCGGCGGCTGAAACGCTGGCACCCGGGGATGACACCAACCTGTTTGAATTTGAGCCGGATGAGACCACGGTGCTGGGAGCGTTGCTGCCGCACAGCCTGAACTTTCAAGTTTACCAGATATTGCTTGAGGCCAGGGCCAGTGAACACAGCGCGAGAATGGTGGCCATGAAGAATGCCACCGACAATGCGCGCCAGATCATCAAGGACCTCACTTTGGAATACAACAAATTGCGCCAGTCCAACATCACCAAGGAACTCTTGGAGATCACCACGGCCCAGATGGCCATGGGGTAAGGAATACGGCAGTCCCGGCGGCGAAGATGCTGAACGGAGACTGGTGAAAAAGAACCGGATTCCGGCTGGTGACAGACAAATTCATGGAAGCAATGTTGGGTGCAAAAGAAATTATTATGAACAAAGGCAAGATCGTTCAAATCATAGGACCCGTGGTGGATGTGGAATTTCAGGGAGCGCTCCCCCGCATTTACAACGCGCTCACGGTTGATTTTAAAATTCAAGGCCAAGCCGTGAGGCTGACCCTGGAGGTCCAGCAGCACCTGGGAGACAACTGGGTGCGTGCGGTGGCCATGAGCAGCACCGAAGGACTCAAACGCGGTTACGAGGTGGTGGACACCGGTGCCCCCATTTCCATGCCCGTGGGCGAGGGGGTCATGGGCCGTGTTTTCAACGTGACGGGCGACCCTGTGGACGAACAGGGCCCGGTGACTGCGGATAAATTTCTGCCCATTCACCGCGCAGCGCCGCCTTTGGTGGAACAATCCACCAGTCCCCAAATCCTCACCACCGGAATCAAGGTCATTGACCTCATCTGCCCCTTCCTCAAGGGCGGCAAGGTGGGTGCGTTCGGCGGGGCAGGGGTCGGCAAGACGGTCGTGATCATGGAGTTGATCAACAACATCGCCAAGCTTCACGGCGGCATTTCCATGTTTGCCGGCGTGGGCGAACGGACCCGCGAAGGCAACGATCTCTACAATGAAATGATCGAGGCCGGGGTCATCAAGGTGAAGAAGGATGAGAAGGGGCACCCGAAAATCGGCGAGAATGGCCTGCCCATCATCGAGCCCGGGTCCAGGATCGGCCTGGTGTACGGCCAGATGAACGAACCGCCAGGCGCGCGTTTGCGCGTGGCCTTGTCCGCCCTGGCGGTCACGGAATATTTTCGCGATGAAAAAAACCAGGACGTGCTGTTGTTTGTGGACAACGTTTTCCGCTTTTCACAGGCGGGATCCGAGGTGTCCGCCCTTCTGGGACGCACGCCCAGCGCGGTGGGCTACCAGCCCACTCTGGCTGCGGAAATGGGTGATTTGCAGGAGCGCATCACTTCCACCAAAAAAGGTTCCATCACATCGTTCCAGGCGGTTTATGTGCCTGCCGATGACTTGACGGACCCGGCCCCCGCCACGACTTTTGCCCACTTGGATGCGACCATCGTTCTCGAGCGTTCGATTGCAGAATTGGGCATCTTCCCCGCAGTGGATCCGTTGGCATCCAGTTCTCGCGCCTTGGCTCCGGAATATGTGGGGCAGGAACATTATGACGTGGCGCGCGGGGTGCAAAAAGTGCTGCAACGCTACAAGGATTTGCAGGACATCATTGCCATTTTGGGCATGGACGAACTGTCCGCCGAGGACAAGCTGCTGGTGTTTCGCGCCCGAAAAATCCAGCGTTTTCTCAGCCAGCCCTTTACCGTGGCCCAGGTGTTCACGGGACGGGAAGGCAAGCAGGTGCCGGTGGCTGAAACAGTGCGCGCCTTCAAGGAAATCCTGGAAGGCAAGCATGACGATGTGCCCGAGGCCAATTTTTACATGAAAGGCGGGATTGACGAAATCAAGGAAGCCTGAGCACGGGCGCCATTGGGCGCCCGCGCAGGCATGCCTCCAATGACATGGCTACCATAAAACTGGAAATAGTGACCCCTGAGGCCATCACCTTCTCCGAGGATGTGGAGATGGTCACCCTGACTGGCAGCGAGGGCGAAATGGGCATCCTGCCCCAGCACATGCCGCTCATGACCCAATTGCAGGCCGGCGAAGTGGTGGCCCGAAAAAACGGGCAAAACCTTTTCCTGGCGGTTGGAGACGGGTTTGTGCAAGTCACCGGGGAACGCGTGGCCATTCTCACGGACATGGCCATTCGCGCGGAAAATATTGACGAAGCCAAGGCGGAGGAAGCCCGCAAAAGGGCCGAGGCCCGCCTGGCTGAAAAGATCAGCGAAGAGGATGCAGCTTTGGTGCATGCCTCCCTGGCTCATGCCACCGCCCAGTTGAAAGTAAAGCGCCGCAATCATTCCTGACCCAGTCCACCATTTCTGGAGGAAGGCGCGAGGCAATTGCCCCGCGCCTTTTTCCTTTTGGCTGGGGCAGGTGCCGGTGGAAATGCCGGACTGGATTCAACTCGAAAAACGAAATTCGAAAGGCCAATCTGCCCCAATCTACTGGGTGGAAACGCGTTGGAAAAGCCTCACCAGCCTCACCAGCCTCACCAGACCGCTTCGGGTATGGTTACGATTTTTCCAACGAGTTTCCGCTCAATATTTTGCCGCATCTTGAACCTTTCAATTTCGCTTTCTGGGTTCAAAGCCTGGCAAGAATTTTTTCTGCAATCTCCGCGCCGAGAGCCAGTGATGCCGTGGCAGCCGGTGACGGGGCATTGAGAACATGCAACTGGCCTGGCTTTTCCTCAAAGCAGAAATCCTCGACAAGATGTCCATTGGGCAGCATGGGCTGGGCCCGAACCCCGGCCCTGCACGGGACCAGGTCGTTTTCCTGGATTTCCGGCACCAGTTTTTGGATGGACCGCGTGAATTCAGACTTAGACAGGGACCGGTATATCTCGTAGGTGCACATGGTGGGATACCGGGCCAAAAACCGCCAAAGGCCCGGATAAAGGAGCGAGCCGGCCAAATCGGACGGGTTGATGCAAGTCCAGCCATAACCCTCCCGGGCGAGAGCGAGGACAGCATTGGGACCCGCTTCAATGCCGCCGCGCACGAGGCGCGTAAGATGCACCCCCAAAAAGGGGAATCGCGGGTCTGGAACCGGGTAGATAAGGTGACGAACCAAATGCTGGCGGTTTGCCCTGAGTTGGTAGAATTCACCACGGAATGGAATCACCCTGGCGGAAGGTTGGCAACCCGAAGCCCGTGCAAGGAGGTCAGCATGCAACCCGCCGCAAGTCACAATGAACCGGGTGTGGAAATCACCCGCAGTGGTGGCGAGGATGGCCTGCCCATCCTGATGGACAAAACGAAGCATCCGGGTGCCCAGCCGTATTTCGCCTCCATTATGTTGAATCAAGCGCGCCAAGGTTTCGCAAACGGCGGGATAATCCACGATGCCTTCCTGTGGAACATGGATTGCCGCAACACCGCTGGCATGCGGCTCGATTTCCTTGATTTGCGGCGGGTCCAGGCGTCGCAGGCCCAGCATCCCATTGGCATGACCCCGTTGCCAGAGGGTTTCCAATCGAGGCAATTGGTCGGCCTGGGTTGCCAGGACAATTTTTCCGCAGATGTCATGTGCCACCCCATGGGTTTGGCAAAACTGCACCATTTCCCTCAAGCCTGAAACGCAGAGACGCGCCTTGGCCGAACCCGGCTTGTAGTAAAGGCCGGAATGGAGCACGCCGCTGTTGTTGCCGGTCTGATGGCCAGCGAGCCGGTTCTCCTTTTCAATGAGCAGAAGCCGCAGTCCTGGCCGCTTTTCCAGCAACCGAAAGGCGGTGGCCAGCCCCAGTATGCCCCCTCCCACAACGGCCAAGTCGAAAGAATTTGAAGTCATGGTTGATCAGCGGCGAAAAAGATTCAATAAAGAGCCTCGATATTGACAAATTTTGGGGCCATGGCCCGGATGGCATTTGCTGATATTTCTTCAAGTCTGGTTCGAAAATGGCCGCGTGGAAAGCAGGAATTTTATGGGCAAGGAAGTGATTTCCCAGGGTCTTTTAATTTGAGTCAAATCGGCGCCTTGAAAAAACGAAAAAAAGTCTTGCTAAAAATGCCGGTCAGTATATTATTACGACAATAGCGATTTTTTTCAAGGCTAGCAAGTCTCTGCCAGGGGGGGGGCTTTTTGATCATAAGACGCATTTTGCGTTTTTGTAAAAAAACTTATGCAAAACGAAGTTTAAACCAAGGAGTTGATTCATTAAAATTTTGCGAAGCCCTCTCAGGTGTCATTAAAAACCCTCCAACTCTACCGATGAAGAATTTATTTACATTATGAAACCTATATTTGGAATTCTCGCATCGTTGACTCTGCTCTCTTGGAGTATTCAAGCACAATCATTTCTTACAAATGGACTGGTGGCCTATTATCCGCTTCAGGGAAATGCGAATGATTACAGTGGAAATGGAACCAATGGGACGATTTACGGTGGAGTGACATTGACAACTGACAGATTTGGCAATGCGAATTCAGCCTACAGTTTTAACGGGACGAATGGATATATTGATATTGGCCAGCCAGTCGGATCTTCACCATCGCAATTTAGTGAATCGGTTTGGGTCAAGTACATCCAGTTGTCTGCCACGACGGTCGGACCCCAAGTGGATCCTATCATATCGCAACGTCAACAAGACGGAAGTTCCTGGGCTGAGTTGGGAATCCAGATTTACAGCGCCACTAATGGAGTGGCATCTCTAACTGCAGACGCCACGGATTTTTATGGACCCTGCAGTGGTGTTACCCAAATTCAGCCCAACACCTGGGTTTTCATATGCGGAGTGTATTCAAACAACGTCTATCAAATTTACGTCAATGGCAACTTGGAAAACACCACCAGCGCGCCAATTTTTTTGCAGTCACCAGACCACATGTACTTGATGTACCAGGCTTCATGGGACGACTTTTTTCAAGGATCCCTGAGTGATGTCCGGATTTATGATCGCGCCCTTTCATCAAAAGAAGTGGCAGAATTATATCAGTACCAAACCATACCCATTCAAATACATCAAAATCCAACCAACACTAGTGTTCTGGAAGGCCAAAGCGCCACTCTGAGTGTTTTAGCTTCCAGTTCATTGCCGATTTCCTATCAGTGGTATTCCAGCGCCCCAAACTATTCAAGTGTCGCTGGAGCTTATGCGCAGGCCATTTCAGGATTTGTCTATGGCGCCGTTGTGACGAATGGTGGTTCTGGCTATGGCGTTGCCCCGAGTGTGAGTTTTGTGGGAGGTGGCGGTTCGGGAGCTGCAGGTATTGCAACGGTGAGCAATGGTGTTGTGACCGGCGTCACGGTTACGAACGCTGGAGCCAATTATACCAGCGCGCCAGAGGTTGTTTTTAGCCCGGCGAATGGTTTTATTTATGGCGCAACGAACAGTTCCCTCACCGTCACCAACGTCAGGGTAGGCGACGCAGGTAATTACTATGTGATAGTCTCTTCCAGCCAAGGCGGTATTTCAAGCAGCCTTGCGAAATTGGATATTCTGTTTCCACCATCCATTACGGACCAGCCTCAGGATGCAGAGGTTGAGGCTTACGGTTCTGCCCTCTTTTCCGTCTCGACCTCTGGCACCACCCCTATTTCTTTCCAATGGACATTCAATGGCACAAACATTCCAAATGCAACTTCTGACATATTAAGCGTCACCAATATTACCCCGGCAAATTTGGGGGCTTATGCTGTTATCGTAACCAATGATTACGGATCAGTCACCAGTTCCAACGCCAATTTGTACATGTATCCTTACTTGGAGACACCTTTCTCCGGTGCCATTACCTATTGGGGCCAATCAAACATCCTGAGTGTTGGCGCATGGGGCAGCGGGAACCTTGGTTACCAATGGTATTTAAATGGGAATGCAATTGATGGGGCCACGGGTTCGACACTGGCCTTGCCTGCCATTCAATTCACCAATGCTGGTTTATACAGTGTTGTCGTGAGCAGCAGTCTTGGGAGCGTGACCAACACGCCCGAGCAGGTTGTGGTAAACCCGGCAAACACGGCGCTTGAGCTTTGCGCCAATGTCGTGATTCAGGGTACAGTCGGTTACACTTACATCATTGAAAGTTCAATGAATTTGAGTGACACCAATTCCTGGGTGGTTGAAACCAATTTGACGCTGACCCAACCCATTGAATTTTGGGATGACACCAGTGTGGACGTTCATTCCAATGCCCAAAAATTTTATAGGGTTTTACCTGCGCAGTAGAGGTGGTTGGGCTGAACATGGCCATGGGCAATGAGTGGGATTGATTATAATCGGAAATCTCGCTCTAAAAACGGGTGGTGATGTGATGGTGCGCTTGCATCTTGAATTTTTCCACCTGAATCCACTGGCAAATTTCTGTTTTATAACTGGCAAAGGAATTATTGAGTGCTCCTCGGGATAGACGTAGGCACAATAAAAACCGCAGGGCTGTATTTTAGGATTTAGAAAACTAGGACGTGTATTTTTACGTTTGCTGACGATTCTTTTTTGCTCCCCTTCGTGGATGGGATTTTGGGGTGTTTGGCCAGTTGATTTGAACCTTTCTGTTTGCTACGCTTGAGGCGGTTGAAGGCAAAACTGATCACCACAATACCCACATGCAACAGCGCCCGATTTTTGCGTAAGACGCTTGAGTCGCTTGCGGCACAAACCCTGTCACCTGACCGTGTGATTGTGCTGGACGATGGATCGCGTGATGAAACCGAGCAAGTGGTCCGGTCTTTCACTGGTTTGGCTTGTGAGTTTGTCAAAAACCCATCAGATTTCGGGCTTTTTCAAAATTTTAACCGGTGTCTCGACCTGGCTCCCGAAACTGAATTCCTTCACATTCTACATGCCGATGACGTCATCAAGCCTGAATTTTATGAAGTGATGACCGGTCTGCTTCGGGAAGGAGTGGAAAAAAGCCTTGAGGCAGGGGATGGGACAGGGCGGGCGATTGGGTGGTGTTTGGATGAACGGATGGATGAGAATGATCAGCATTTAAACTTTTCCGGAAAGCCGGATGGCCGGGTGGAGCATCTTGGGCGGGATGAATTTTTGAGGCGGAAAGCTGAAATAGGTAACCAGGCATTTTGTTCCACTTTGCTGCGCACGAATTACAAGCCCGTACCTTGTCGGTTTCCGCTGGATTACCCGATTCTTGGGGACATGGTGTTTTGGGCTGCCTTCGGGGCGGAATGCCGCAGCCGGATTCATGTGCGTCGGGCCCTGGCATGTTATCGGTGGCATGGAAACAATGAAACACTGGTGCGCGCGCCCACCATTCAATCACTCATTTTTGATGAGTGGCGCACCATGCAGGTGAATGAAGCCCTTCGTGAGCGTGGCGGAGGTTGGTTGCGAATAATGAAGTTGAAGGGGTTGATGGCCGTGCGTTCAGGCATCAAAGCCAAGCGGGTGCGCCAGAATGGCAACATCGAGTATTCACGGGAGATTGTCCGGGCAGCCAGGGGCCTTGTAGGCCTGCCTTTATGGCTTTGCGGTCTGCTATTGGTGGAGGCGCGTGATATTTGCTTGTTCACCATTTTGCGCAGAAAACGGCACGCCAAAAATATTTACGGCTGATCCAAAAGGTCCCACAACCCGCCAGAACAGTTTTTCAGGGGGTTGTCATTTGTCTTCATTGTTTGGTTCTTACCAGCCGTTGGCGCGAGTCCAGTGCCAGCAAAATTGCCAGCAAAACCCCGAGGAGAATGGCGGCCAAGGTCAGGATCAATGGCTTGAGATCCATCTGGAACCGGAATTTTATCGAGTGAATGCCTGGTGCCAGGCATATGCCGCGCATGATGTAATTACAACGCAGCAGTTGGACGGAATGACCATCCACTGTTACGCTCCAATGAGGGTCGTAGCGATCATTGAGAAGCAGGATGGAGGGTTGGGTGACGTTGGCTGAAAGCGTGATGTGGTTGGGGTCGTAGGCCTGGTAAGTGACTGCGCCGGCATTAGTGTTGGCGGCCATCGCGGGGAAGTTTGTGGGAGGCGTGTCCAACAAAAGCGATTGGGTGGGATGGAACGCCGGGTCTGCCAGGGTTTTGAGAACGGTCGAGTCATTAGTATTGACTTGCCATGCTCCGTACAGACTGGCGCGGGGCAGAGCCCCGGTGAATTCAAACAGGGCCAAATCCCCGTCAGAATTTGTGTAGGCGGTCAAATCCTCGAGGCCCTGAGGCCGAATCACGCCCTTTTTAGTGTCCAAGTCAAAACGCTGTATAATGCGAAAGCGGTTTTTACCCGGGTCCAGACGGCTGTTGAGAATGTCCAAAAAACCGGCTGCGCCAAGCAGGTACCGTGTGTTGGTCAACTGCCAAAACCGCCCGTACAGACTCATTTGGGCCATGGACTGTGGAATGAAATTTTCCAGGTAGGTTTTTAAATCCTCCGGCATGCGGGGCATTTGGATAATATCAAGGGACTGGATGTTGTAATAGGGAAAGTGATGTTGCGCCCATTCGATCCGGTACATGCCCAGCCCGCCAAAATTGTTGTCGTAATCCTTCAACTGCGCCTGCGCGTCAAAGGGCAGCACTGCCACGCGGTTTTCATAGGGCTTTTGCGCCAGAAAACTCTCCACTGGATTCAGCGTTCCCACCTCGTATTTTTTGAAATAGTCCCAATGAATGATGTAGGGGAGGTCTGCGCGCACAAAATCAAACAGCATCAGGGCGAGTAAAAGACCCAAGCCCCACCTGGCCCTGCGGCCATTGAAGATGCCCGTAAGGGTGAAGGTGACCAGGGACAGTGTTATTCCCAGCAAAATGACGAACCAGCCTGCGGAGGCAATGCTGAATGAGGCTATTTGGCCGGCCATGGACTCATCTGGGAATCCAACTTTTTGCAGGTAGGCCACCAATGCCTGTTTTTCCGAACCATAAATCCACCACGCAATCACGGTGACAACCAGAATAATGCCGCTTCCCGCCACCCATCTCCGGTCAAATGCCGGACAATTTTCCCACCAGACTTTGATGGATGAAAGAGGCGCGGTTTTCATCTGGCTGTTGAAATGATTCCTGCAAAGGACATTCATGCCATAGGCGAAAAGAATGGCCCATGCCCAGCCCAAAAATATGACGAATTTGGTGGGGTTTCGAATGGTGGAAAAATAGGGGAGTTTGTACAACAAAGCATAAAAAGGGGCAAATCGGCCCCAAGCCAGAAGAAGGGAGCAGACCAGGACGGTGGTCCAAAAATAAATCCAACGGAGTTCCGATTCTTGAAAGACCGATTCTTTGCGGCGCAGGGCTTGCAGGATTGTCCAAATGCCCACCACCACAACGACGATGCCGCAATAATTGGCGCTGCCCGTCTGCCTCATCCAGTCGGGGTCAGGGAGCGGGCCTGAAGCGCCCGATTCCAAAAAACGGTCATTTACTGGCGCCCGCCCCATGCCTCCCCAGTAAAGCCCACCCTCGTAAAAAGGTTGCAGTCCCTCTGGCATTTCGTTGGGCGTATCCATTTTATAGCCGAAAAGCCCCGGCACAACCAAGCCCAGGGTTTCCACTTTGGGCAGGCTCCATTGGGTGGCGAAATCCCAATGAGCCGCTTTTGTGGCATTGTCCTGGGATGTGCCCGCCACGCCAATGACGGCCACTCCGAGCAGGGTCACCACGCTTTGAAACGCGATGAAAATGGCGAATAGAGCCACCAATCCAACCTTCCAAACCCCGTGAACAGCACGTTGCAGTCCCGGGCCTGTGCCGTTGGCCAGTGAATGGTAAAAAGCAAACAAGGCCATCAAAACGCTGGCCAATGCTCCAATGTCAGAGGATTCCATGACATTCATTCCCACGCAAAGCCCGGATAGGGCCAACCGCATGAGGGAAATGTGAAGCGGGGTTTCAGGCGTATTGGCCATGACCAGCGCCATGGCAAAAAAATTGAATCCCATGGCGATTTCCAAGCTGGCCACCCCCCAGCAGGCTCCTCCAAAAAAGGTTGAATTAAACATCACTGCCAGGGATCCCAGGAATGAGGCCATGGGTGAGAAGTTTAATTGGCGGAAAAAAAACAGGGCGCCCAACCCCAGGATGAAGATGGCCATGGGGGTGTAGGTATTGGCAAAACCAAGCGCACCAAGGGTGGATGGCAAGGGCCATTCCCACAACAATTTGATGAGATTGCTGATGTTGGGGGTGGCTGAGCCTGCGCCATTTCCCATTGAATTGAGGTCCAGCCATTGGCCCAGCAAAATTTGCGGCATCAAAGCCTGTTGGCAAACGGTCTGGCCAAAGGGCGCATCATTGGAAAAGGCCACCATCCCGGACTGGAAATTCTGGCGGAAAAGCAATGCCAGAATCAAGACCAACAACCCTGCACACAAAAGAAAGCGCCTGAGCGTCCAATTAGATTTGAAGGTTTTACCTGCGTTGGTCATAATGCCTGTTCGTTTAATTTAATTCCGGCTGACTCTAACTGGAAATGAATGGTTTCTCAAGTTTAACAAATCGTCATCAATTGATAGGGCTGGCTAGGAAGGCAAAGAAAATGGAAAGCGCGATTAAAATGAACACAAACTCAATGCGCGCACGTTCGCTTTGCGGCAAATGTGAAAATGGTTTGAATGAATCGAATAGCAAAAGCCCGGCAGGTGCAGGCATTTGCAAATGATTGAAAATGGCCTCCAATGAAACCATTGCCGCAGTGGTGGTCACCTACCAGCCCAAGGAGGAGGTGGTTCAAAACCTGCGTCGCTTGAGCGAGCAGGTCCGGGACATCTTTGTGGTGGACAATGGGTCTGGCGGCCAGTCCCGGAAAGTGTTGGAGGAAATCGAAGCCATGCCTGGAATCCGGCTGCTTCGCAATTCTGGCAATCTGGGAATTGCGAGCGCTTTGAATCGGGGCATCCGGGCCGCGTTGCAAACCGAGGCAGCCTGGATAGCTACTTTTGACCAGGACAGTTGCGTGACGGAGCATTATTTCCAGCGCCTTTTAAAAGTTTACAAACTTTGTCCGCGTTCGTCCTTGGTGGGCATGGTGGTGCCCATGGGTTGGTCGGCGCGCGTGACACGCATTCTTCAATATGTCACGCCGGTCTGGAGTTTTGTCCTGACCGCAAACACATCCGGGTGTCTGATACGGCGTGATGTTTTTGCCAAGGCGGGGTTTCATGATGAGGACCTCTTCATAGATTTTGTGGACATTGATTTCTGCCTCAAGCTCAAACAGCACGGCTGCCGGATACTCAAGGCCATGGAGGTATCTTTGGATCACGAGTTGGGATCTCTGCGCACACGCACGGTGAGCGGGGTGACGGTTGCTTTCCGTGATCATACTCCCTGGCGTTATTATTACATGACCCGTAACCGGTTTTTATTGTACCGCCGGTATTGGCGGGTGTCGCTGCTTTGGATTGCGGCGGATGTTTTCTGGTTTTTTTACGGATCCGCGCAATTATGCCTGGAGCCTCAGCGCAGGCAAAAACTGGCCGCAATCCGGGAGGGATTTAAAGATGCTCTGCGTGGTTGGTCGGGGAGGCATCCCATGTATCCACCAAACGCAGGTTAACCATCCGGGCGTTTTAAAGAAGGCCCCAGGAGAAACGATGACTAGCCCGATGTTTTACGATCCAAAAGGAAGGATTTTAGGCTGGGGAATGGGAATGATGAATCGTCCGCCGCGTTTTTGGTATTCCTGCTCGCGCCTCACGATTTCCTGGGCAAAGTTCCAAGCCAGAAGAAGCGCATGGTCAGGCTGGTCGCGCAACAGGAATTCCGGAGGTTTCACAGGAATGCGCGAGCCGGGGGCGATTTTTCCCTGTTTGAACGGGGTGTTGTCAATGATGTAATCCAGTTCGCGGGAGGTGATGCCACAGGTGTTGAGCAGGGTGTTGCCCTTGGCTGAAGCCCCGTAGCCAACGACCCGGCGCCCCTCCTTTTTCAGGCGGCCCAAAAGTGCGGGGAGTTCCGTGCGAATATGGTCCACGCGCCTGGCAAAAAGTTCCCATGTTTTGGGCAGGCCCAGCCCCAGTTGCGCCTCCTTCTCAATGGCCTGGGCCACGCTGGGGTGAGGAACGGCCTTTGAGGAGCGGTGGCGCAGGTGGAACAGGATGGCCCCGCCATGGATGGGATAGTGGTCTATGCGCGTCAGTGTCAACGCGGTGTTTTTAACCAGGGCCTCGATGGAACTTACCGAGATGTAGGAAAGATGTTCATGATATATGGTGTCGTATTCGGTATGTTCAAAAAAATCAACCGCGTACGGCACTTCAAAGGCGATGAGTGTTTCTTCGTGTGCAATTTCCACCAAGCCGGCCAACAAGTCCTGGAGATCATCAATATGGGCAAAGACATGCCGCCCCAGGATAAGGTCGGCGCGACCCCATTCATTCTTTAGTTTTCGCGCCGTGGCGGCGTTGAAAAACTCCTTCCGTGTGGGGATGGCGGTGGCCAGAGCCACATCGGCAATATTTTCGGCAGGTTCCACGCCCAGGACTTCACAACCCTGCTCCTTGAATTTTTTGAGGAACACCCCTGTATTGGAGGCGATTTCCAAAACCTTGGACCCGGCGCCCAGCCTGGCGCTCGCCAGAAGATGGGTCATCATCCGGTTCAGATGAGTGTCCATGGTTTGGGAAGTGGATGTCACATAGGCGTAGTGGGAATAAAGAATGCGCGGGTCAACCGTGTCCGCGAGCTGCACCAATGAGCAGTCCGTGCAAAGAACCAGGCGCAGGGGGAGATTGATTTTGTAGGTGACCGCCTCTTCGGGCGTTAAAAAATCATTGGCCAGGGCCGTGCTTCCCAAATCCAAGATCAGGTGCAGGTGGCTGGAGCCACAAGTGCGGCATTGCTTGCGTTCGTGAATCATGCAGTCGGAATTTTGTAGGGTGATTGGGGGTTCAGTTCGTGGCGAATCTCATCCACAGGGTCCCTCCTGCCTTTGCCCCTGAAAAGCAGGTTGGTGACCGTGACAACCAGCCCGTCCGTCTGGCCGTCATTGCGGTAGCCATGCACCACTCCGCGAGGCACATACAAGCGTGACGGTGCGCGGGCGCCGGTGGCAATGCGCCATCCCCGAGTTGCGCCCGCTCCACCCGGACGATCATCCCACAGAAAAACCGTGAAATCAGAGGGGCCTGCAAAGGTGAAATAATCATCCTGCCCCACATGCTGGTGGGGACCCCGAGAAACCCCGGGCTTGGACCAGGAGGAGCAGGCCATCAGGGGTTGAAATCCTGACGGAATTTCGTCCTCACGAAAGAGTTCATGCAGACTTCCACGAGGATCCCCATAAACGGCAAGAGCTTCCAAGCGCACGTCTGGAAGGCCGGGTATTTCTGAAATTCCCCGCACGTCAATGGTTTCCCAATGGGTGTACATGAGGCCGTTAAATAACCCTATTTATTTCATCGTTGCCAGCATTTTTCTCAGGCCGGACCGCCAGGAACCCAGTGGACGCCCTAGTTGCCGACTCAAAGCGGAATTGGACAACACGGTGTAATCCGGTCTTCGCATGGTGGCGTTAAAGTGCGAGCTCAGCACGGGTTCAACCGATGGGATGGAGGGGATTAATCCCAGGCTTGCCGATTCATCAAGGATGGCTTGGGTCCACTGAAACCGGCTGACCCCTTCATCGTTGACGGCGTGAAATAGGCCATGGGCCTGGTTTTGGATGAGGGCCAATGTCCATCCGGCCAAGTCAGAGGCATGAGTAGGCACGGAAACTTGATCCGTGGTGGCTTGCAGGCGCCGGCCTTCGCGGGCTGCCTTGAGTATGGTGTGCACAAAGGTTTTGGACTGGGTGGGATGCCAGTCAAAAATCCAGCTCGTGCGAAGGACCAAATGGGCGGGATCTGCTTTCAGCACGGCCCTTTCTCCGGCCAATTTCCCTTCCGCATAGTGATTGAGTGGGGCTGGAGCGTCCGTTTCCAGGTAGGGAGCCTTTTTGGACCCATCAAAGACATAATCCGTGCCATAGTGTACCAACCGGATTTGCCGAAGGGCACAGAGCCTGGCCAGTTCGGCAGGCGCTTGGGCATTCACAGCCCATGAAAAATCCCGCTCCACCTCACAACGATCCACCAAATTATAGGCGGCTGTATTGATGACAACCAGCGGCTTATGCTTGTCCAACTGTTCGGCCATTTGATTGCCATTGAGCAGGTCAAAGTCCTTGTGCGAAAAAAAAAGCCAGTCCCAATCCCGGTTTTGAAGGCGGGCCAAGGCATGAGCAAGCAAGCCCCCGCCGCCAGTCACAAGTATTTTGGGGTTTTTCTCCATGAATAATCTTGGCGCAATGTTGCGAAAAATTGAAATAAAAGGGTTGGGTTGGCGTGAAGGGCGGTGAGCATGGTGCGAAATTAAATTTTGGGACCGGTTTGGGCGTGGTTGGCGGGCAGTTTGGATTTGTCTATGGCAATTCTCCACTTTAAAAAACGTTTGATGTCGGCCCAATGGCCGAATTCAAACCGGAAATAACGCCGGACCAGCCATGCGTCTCCGTGGCGGCGATATCCGGCAATTATTTGCCGTTGCTCGCGAATGTAATGTCGCAATCGCCAGCAATCCGCCAGGGGTTCGCCGAATGACATCTTGATGAAGGTGACATTGCGTGCCAAAACCGCCCCGGCCACGGCTTCCAACCCCATGAGAAAAACAAAATTAAAAGCCAGAAGGAGCAGGGGGCCATTGGAATTTTTCAAAAAGGTCAATAGTTGATTTCGATTTGCATAAAACCGGCGGAATTCGCTAGTCCTGCTTACGGGTTCAGAACAGCCCGCTGCGGCATGGTGAACCCGCGCACCGCGCACCAATTCAATGGTTTCACCCGCAATGCGCACCCGCCATGAAAGGTCCAATTCCTCGCCATAGACGAAAAAGACCCGGTCAAACCCGCCGATTTGAAGAAAAAAGTCTCTTCGAATGAATTGGAAACTGCCCAGTGCAATAAGGTTTTCAATGTTTTCCTGATCCGAGGATGCGGTGGTGCAGCCAAAGAAGTCAAAACCTGGAAGACCCTGTCCCTGGCTGCCACGGACAAATTGCTGGCTGTCGTACGCAAGTTCCATGGCAGAGAAAACCATGGCCCGGGAATTTTCTGCATGCTCGGCCAGTTTTTCCAAACAATCCGGCTCCAGCCAGACATCCAAGTTTAAAAAGTAAAGATATTTTCCTCGCGCCGCCTTGGCTCCAATGTTGCAGCCCTCGCCATACCCAAAATTGCCGCCGGAAGGCAGAAACCGTCCATTGCGCCAGTTCTTTAGTTCTTCCTGGCAAATTTCCGCCGAGCCATCTGTGGATGTGTTGTCAACCAATACCAATTCACACCTCTCAAATATTGTCTGTTCCTTGATGGATGAAAAAAATCGCTCCAGCCAGCGCCGGGCATTGTAATTGACGACCACGAGGGTAATGACGGGATCCATGGTTGTTTACGGGTCATCAAACTAGGTTTTAGGGTTCAATTCGTCAATCTTTACGTGAAAGCGGCTGTTTTTGACCGGTTCTGCTTGGAGATGAAAGCGGTCATTCATCGCAAACAACGGCTAAGAACCGCACATGCCGCAGGAGGCTCGGAGGAAATCTTTTGGTTCGCTTTGGCGGATCATCGCAAGACGAAGACCTCAATTCGTGATTTCAGTTTCTTCAGGAAAATTTGATCGTGTCCCGGCACAGCCGGGAATTCGACAGCGATTAAGGGAAATGCAAATAGGACAGGCCGAATATTTTTATCGTGATTCCGACAATTTGAGCTTGCCTGAAGGCCTCTTTTCTTTTGATGCTCCGCCGGTTATGAGCGTCACAAAATGCTTTGCGGTCCTTTTTTGGGGATGGTTGGTATTTGCCAACTGTGCTCTTGCGCAAACCCCGGTGGTGGGGCCTACCAATTACGTGACGGTCTTCTTCACAAATTATATTTCTGTCACCAATTTTGTAACGATCACAAACTTTATTTCAACCACCAACCTTGTCACGGCGACCAACCTTGCCACGACGACCAACCTTGCCACGACGACCAACCTTGCCACGACGACCAACCTTGCCACGGTAAATCACGTTGGTTCGGTAACCAATGTTTTGGTCAGGCCGATACTAGGAAAAGCTGCAGTTGCGGTGGTGCCCCCTCCAAAACCTAAATGGAATAGTATGCTCACCTTTGGGGTGACTTTAACCCGTGGCAATAGCGACTCGTTGCTGACCACAACGAAGATTGTCAGTGACAAAAAACTGGTGAATGATCATTTCCAGTTGGAGGCGGATGCCGCCTACGGATCCGCATCCGGAGTGGCAAACAGCGAATTATTTCATGGATTTGGGCAATGGGATCACCTTTTTTCGACGAATTGGTATGATTATCTCCGGTTTGACGGAGTGCATGATGGGATCGCTGAAGTGAAGTACCGGTTTACTTTTACTTCAGGGTTGGGTTATTACCTGATTAAAGACACGAATACGACCCTGGCGTTGGAAAGCGGGCCGGGAATTGTTGCGGAACGGTTGGGTGATGAGAATGACACTTACGCCACTCTGCGGATCGCGGACCGGTTTGAGCATAAATTCAACCATGACGCCTCACGCGTTTGGGAAAACTTTGAAATTCTTCCGCAAATAAATCAGCCCAGCGTTTACATCATTAATGCGGAAATTGGGGTGGAATCTTCCATCTACAAGGCCTTGGATCTTCAAGTTTACATGGATGACAGCTACAACAGTCAACCCGCTTCGGGCTTGTTGCGAAATGATGTTAAATTGGTGAGTGCAGTGACCTACAAATTTTAAAGGCGGATCAGGAAGGTTTTCAAAAGGCAGATTCGGGACTCAGGGAAATGGATGAGTTTGTTCCATCCTTGCCATTTCAAACAGGCCCAAAAAAGAGGTGTTGGAAAAAAGTTGCAGCCACGCGGCTTATTTGGACTTGAAATGGATGGTCCTTTTGGCTCCGCATTGGCTCCGTCAAAACCCTGTCACGGCGGGGCTTCCAACCGCCAAATTCCTGCCAAAAGTCGGAAATCTTTTCAAGGGGACAGTCGCGTGATTTGCCATTGGCCATCCACTGTGCGTGAGTAACAAAAACGATCGTGCAAGCGGCTGGGCCGGCCCTGCCAAAATTCAATTCGAATTGGATTCAGGATAAAACCTCCCCAATCAGGAGGCATGGGAACCTCGCTTGAGAATCGCTGCTCTAATTCCCTCCATTGAGATTCCAGGAAAGCCCGGTCCGGCACCGGTTCACTTTGGTGAGATGCCCAGGCTGCGATCTGACTTCCACGAGGTCTCGAATGGAAATAGGATTCGGATTCCTTTGCAGGAAGGCGCGTCACGGTTCCTGCGACACAAATTTGCCTTTCCAAGCTTGGCCAGAAAAAAGTGAGCGCCGCATTTGGGTTTTGGGCCAGTTCACGACCTTTCCGGCTCTCGTAATTGGTGAAAAAAATGAAACCACGCTGGTCCACACCTTTGAGCAGGACGGTGCGTGTGGAGGGTTTTCCCTGGGAATCGGCAGTAGCCAGGACCATGGCATTGGCGTCCGGAGGCCGATGATTTTGGATGGCGCTCCACAGGTTGAACAGTGCGATGCTGATTTTTCGCCAGCGGCTGCGAGACTCCAAACCGGCGGCGTCTTTGAACCATGCCTCGAATTGAGTCAGGGGATTGGGGGAGAGCCCGCCCTGATCCAGCGCCGCCTTTTTATAATCTTCGCGAAATCCAGACAAGTTCATGATCACATGGAGCGGAAGGCGGTCAGGCCCAAGGCCACCATGCATGCGGCGAAAGTGAGTCGCAGTGCGCTTCCACAGCGGACTCGCATTGGGGTGGCCGTCGCCCAGAAAAGCCAGTCGCGCAGCCGCCATGGCGCCACGGTAAAATAGATGCCTGCCAGGATGAACACATAGGCCCAGCCCTGAAAGACGACCACGAGGCTGGAATCACCCAAGTGGGGGCGTCCGGTATCCAGCATCAGCTTGCCCAGCAGCAGAAAAACCACCGCCAGGCCTCGCACCGCCAGAAAATCCTGAACAAAAAAGCAGGATAGGATGCCGATGGCGGAAAATCCCAGGAGCATGTATGGCTTGTAGGCTGAAAAATCAGCGATAGGCTCGTTGTTTACATTCCAAACGAACCATGCGGTGCCAGCCAGCATGAGCAAGACGCCGGCGGCAAGGTTTCTAGGAAAGCGGCGCACGGAGGTGGTAAAGCGATCCGGAGCCAGAAAGGCGTAAATTTGGGGGATGGCCATTCCCAACCCCAAGGCCAGACATAACCAAGATAATTTCATCGGAGGCATTGTAGCGGGTTTGGGGATTGAATAAACGCGAAAATCACTCGCAACTTGATTCAATCCGGGTTGGGCCGCTTCTGAGAGGGAAATGACGGAGGCGCTTCAAAGATTCACGATGGCCGCGCTACCATAGAGGGTGAAGGAGCCAGTTCTTTCTATGCGCACATCCATCAACTGCCCGCGATGGCGTTCATGTCCATCAAAGAGCACAATCCGATTGCAACGGGTGCGCCCTGTGTAGCGGGCTGGATTTTTTTTGCTGGGGCCCTCCACCAGGATTTGAACCTGCCGGCCTATGAATTGTTTGTATCGGAACGCAGCCATTTCATTGACCAGGGCAAGCAGCCGTTCATTGCGTTCCTCGCGAATGGCCTGGGGTACCTGGTCTGGCAAATCCGCAGCGGGGGTATCCCGACGCGGTGAGTATTTGAATATGAAAGCATTATCAAATTCCAGTTCCCGGCAGGCAGAGAGTGTCTCCTCAAAATCCGCCTCGGTTTCCCCGGGAAAACCCACGATCAAGTCCGTCGTCAGCCCAATATGCGGTTGGACTTGGCGCAACTTGGCCACAAGATTTCTGAATTTTTGAAAGTCATAGCCCCGGTGCATTTTTTGAAGCAGCCTGTCGCTGCCGCTTTGCAGGGGAATATGGGCGCTTTCACACAATTTAGGCAGGCGCCCGTAGGCTTCCACCAAATCATTCCCGTATCCCTTTGGATGGGGGGAAGTGAAACGGATGCGTTCCAACCCCTCGATTTCATGCACGGCATCAAGGAGTTGAACAAAGGCGGAGCGGCCTGATTGAGTCGGTATGTCTCTTTTGCCAAAACTGGTCACAATTTGCCCAAGCAGGGTAATTTCCCGGACGCCGCGGGAGACCAAGTCCCGGCATTCCTTCACGATGTCTGCGATGGATCGGCTGCGTTCCTCGCCGCGAGTGAAGGGAACGATGCAAAAAGTGCAGTGTTGGTTGCAGCCCTGCATGATGCTCACGAATGCGGAGGCAGAAAACCTGCCCTGTCCCGGGGCGAGGTGCTCTTTTATGGTGGATTGGCTGTCCTTTTCCGGATCCGTGGCCACAATGGACTGGTTTCGGCCCGATAGCAACTCATCCAGGTATTCACCTGCCCGATGGAATTTTTGTGTTCCCAAGACCAGGTTCAGGCCTGGCAGTTGGCCCATCAATTCCTTGCCCCGGCTTTGAGCCATGCAACCCATGAAACCCACCACGGGATGTCGCCTCTCGCTGCGGGCGGTTCCGATGATGTTGCGCATCTTGTTGATGGCTTTTTGCTCTGCCAGGTCACGGACACTGCAGGTGTTGAGCAAAACCACATCGGCATCCGATTCCGATGCGGCCAACAAATAGCCTTTGGACAGCAGTTGGGCCGCAACGGCTTCGCTGTCCCTCTCATTCATCTGACAACCGTAGGTTTTGATGTAAACGCTGGGCATTTTATGCTTTTCATCATTCTACGGGGCTAGGTGAAAATTACAAGCGGCGCGGCAGCATGGGATCATTCCGTCGTAATTTGCGGTTGGCGGGTCAAACATCCAAAGTCCGCCAGAGCGGGTGAACGACGTTGAATCGCGCTTGCGCCTTCGGGGGGACAATGTATTTTCCATGTTTCTGTTATTTTAATGGATAGCAATCCTTTCAGCGTTGCGGAGAAAGTCCTGTTGATCAGCGGAGATGAGGCTTTCTCCAGCACCATTGTGGACCTGATGCATCCCACCGGGGTGGTGGTTGCCGCACGCATTGACCTGGGGTTGGAATTGCTGGAGCGGGATACATTTCATGTCGTGCTTTTTGAGATACCCCAGGCCAATGCGGTGGCCCTTTTCCAACTCACCCGGCTAGCCACATGCGCTTCCAGGATGCCCATTCTCATTATCGGCCCCACCGACGACGAAAATTTCTTTGCGGAGGTCATTTACTCCGGGGCCCAGGAATATTTGAGCCGGGATGGGCTGGATGGACCGCTTTTGCGCAGGGCCATTTTCTCCGCCCATACCCGACAGGTGGAACGGTTGGCGTTGGTGGATGAAAAGGAAAATTATTACGGCATTTTTGACCATCTAGTGGAAGGAATATTTCGAACCACTGTGGATGGTCATTATCTTCTGGCCAACGTGGCTTTGGCGCGGATTTACGGTTATGACTCTCCGGTTGAACTGATGGCGCATGTGAAGGACATTGGCAGCCGGCTCTATGTGGAGGCTGGACGCCGGGAGGAATTCATCCGCCTGATGCAGGAGCAGGATACCCTGAATAATTTTGAGTCCGAAATTTTCCGCAAGGATGGAAGCACCATCTGGATATCAGAAAATTGCCGCGCGGTTCGAAATAATGAAGGCAAATTGCTCTATTACGAAGGCACCGTTGAGGATATCACCGGGCGCCGCCAGGCGGAGCAGGCCCTGCGCAGCTCGGAATCGCTTTTCCATTCCTTGGTGGAAACCATGCCT
>DAIDJC010000008.1:0-28509 GCA_027451565.1 Limisphaerales bacterium
CATGGACTTCCTCCAAATGCTCCACAGCCAGGATTTATTTGTGCTTTTATTTTCATTCTGAAATCAAAAATCTTTGAAAACGGACCCAATGCCTATTGAGAATCAGTATGGATTGGAAGCACTTCATCCCCGATCCAGCGATTGAAAAAGGCTGCCACAGGGCATGGGAAGTGGATGCGCAGGCACACCTGACTGGCCCATCCGTACGGGCTTGAAAATTATCGCATCCATCAAACGTGCCGACAGGATCCGGCCTGGTTTTCTGAATCCCTGCCTAAAAGAAAAAGCCTGGCCTTTTCATAACTTTTTTTGTGCATGTAATGCAACAAGGCGGGATCCGTGTCCCTGGGCAGGCCACGTGTCAAATCATCCAATTTGGTAAAAAGCGGAAGAAGGTCAGGTTTGGGGCCTGGCGCAGACACCTTACGGACGGCAGAGGAAAGCAATTCCAGCGTCTGAAGCAATTCTTTTTCAAAAGGCGTAATCACAATTTCAATTTCAATGGGCAAAAAACCGTGACCATTCCCGCGTGAGCCATGAGTGACTGAAATCAAGATACCCAAGCAGATACATTCCCGTGATGGCCCGTTCCAGCCCGGTGGCTAATAAAAAAATGAAAACGGTGGACAAATAAAGCCCAAAAGCGTGCGTCGGATCCGGTTGCAAAACCCTGGGAATGCCCTGGTACAAAATCCACGTGGAAAGAAGAATTCCCAGAAGCCAGGTTGCCCATGGACTCATTCCCGGAAAGGCGTCCAGAAAATGCATCCACAAAATGGGACCAAACGCATAAGCGGTGAGCCTGAAAGCTTCCACAAACCGATTGCGCTCGTGAAACGTCTGGCTCACCTGCAATACCAGCAGTGCGGAAATCAGGATCGTGAGCAATAAAACAAACGATTGGCAAATTTCATAAGGAACCATCTGGTCTGCAGGGAAAAGCCGGACCACCTCAAATTTGGGTTGCCACTTTCCCCAGTGCACCAACCCCCACCCTTCGAGAAACGCTCCAGCCATAATCAATGGCAAAACCTGCAAAACCATGATGGAAAACATACCACGGCCATTCCGCACAACACGATCCCATGCCTGACCGGGAGCAAAAAGAAAAAAGAAAACGTTCATTTCAACGTCGCATGATAC
Organism: Limisphaerales bacterium; assembly: GCA_027451565.1. Lineage (GTDB taxonomy): Bacteria > Verrucomicrobiota > Verrucomicrobiia > Limisphaerales > UBA11358 > UBA11358. The sequence goes on from DAIDJC010000008.1 coordinate 1,144, forward strand.
CCCCACTTTTTGCCAGACGACAACAAAATCCTCGTTTTTTGCGATTCCAAAAGATTACACTGAGCGCGATGAAGGTTGATTTGGGAATTTGGGGCAAATTGATTCAATTGGCGCTTTTTTTAGTGGTCATTGCTGTAATGCTTTTGATTACAATGACCTATTTACCGTTGATTCATCAAAATGAGAATTACAGGAGAGAGATAGACCAGTTGAACAATGAAATCCAGAAACAGGAGCAAATCAGCCAGCAACTGGAGAAGGAAATTGATGCGCTGAAAAACGATCCCAACACTGTGGAGAGGCTGGCGCGAGAAAAATTAAGGTACGCCCGACCTGGCGAAACCATTTTTCACTTTCAAAATGGCGTGACCAATCCTTAAGTGGAATCAGACCATCGGCGCAATTTTGGACATTTAAAAACCGCCTCTGTTTATTGACAGAGGCAGGTTTGGGGAATCCTTGCAGTGCTGGATAATTTTTAAAAAGACAAGGAAATGTGTTTTGGCAAAAATTCCGCTGAAAAGCCAAACCAGATCATAAAATGATTAAACCTTGGTTTGAAAAAACCCGGCGCCCGCGTTGGGGCGCCGGGCTGGTTTCTTACCAGAACTTGATGTAGAAAAGAACCACGCAACCCACCACCACCAGACTCAAGACCACGTCGGTGGCATTCCAACTCAGGCGGGTGGCCAGCTTCTCTTCTGGAGTGGCGCCATACCAGGTATATTTAATGGTTTTAGGATCAGGAGCGGGGGTTAGCAGACTGATCACCACCATAAGCAAGGCGGTTACCACAAAGAGAATTTCACAATAGTAAAGCCAGTGAATATTCCACAGATCGAAAACCAGGCCGTTGTGATTGGCCCGAATGGCAGCCATGGAGGAGGTAAACTGGGACTGGCTAATGACACCATGATAAACATCCTGTTTCAGCTTGGTGACGGCATCGGTGTCATTCTTCATAACGAGATCAGCCGCCAGTCGGGCAAAGCCGCCAATCACCCCCACGGAAAACGACCAGAAAGCGGCTGGGGCCGTGGCTCGTTTCCAAAACACACCCACACCAAAAAGAACAGCGATGGCGGGAGAGAGATAGCCTTGCACGTTTTGGAGGTATAAATACAGGTTGGTATGAAGGCTTTTGATCACCAACACCCAGCAAATGCCCAGGAAAACAATGACAGCCGTGGCAATACGCCCCACCACCACCTCGGTTTTTCCGGTGGAGTTGGGATACCATTCCCGATAAAAATCCATGGTAAACAAGGTGGCCGAAGCGTTGAATTTGGACCCCAGCGAAGCCATCAAAGCCACGATCATGCCGCAAGCCACAAGGCCGCGCAGCCCATGGGGCAGAATCTGGGCCACGAGAGACGTGTAGGCGGCATCACCACTGGTGCTGAAGCCCACCCCGGGGGTTTTGGTAAGGGCGAAAGCGATCATTCCCGGAACGAGAAAAATAAAAACCGGGGTTAGCTTGAAAAAACCGGCCAGAATGGTTCCGCGCCGCGACTCCTGCTGGTTTTTGCCAGCCAAGACGCGTTGAACAATGTATTGATCCGTGCACCAGTACCAGAACCCAATGATGGCTGAGCCGGGCAGGATGGCAGTCCAAGGCCAATCCGGATCATGAATGGAGCGGACCAGGTGGATATTATCCCCCACAGCAGCCAAGGTGGCATGCCATCCATTCAGAAGGTTGCCGTGGCCCAGCACGCGCAATCCCATGACAAGAATGCAGACGGACCCAAAAATCAAGACCGGGGCCTGCAAAACCGCCGTGTACATGATCACGCGCATTCCACCGAAGATTGTGTAAAGGCCCGTGGTAAAGGCCAGGCCCAGTGCGATGGCCCAGAAAACATCCACTGAATGACCAAAAAGGTTGATATGATCTACGTTCAGTAATGTGCGGATGACCACGTCGCCCGCATAAATGGTGGCCGCAATCTTGGTGAGGACAAGGCTGGCCATGGTAAGCAGGCTGAGCACTTTGCGCGAGCCCCGGCTGAAGCGAAGCTCCAGGAATTCGGGCATGGTAAAGATTTTCATCCGGTCATACAGTGGCACAAATGCCCAGCCCAGAATCAATATCCAGTAGGCGTGCATTTCCCAATGGGCCATCGCCATGCCGGTGGCAAAACCTGCACCCGCCAACCCCACCAAATGCTCGGAACCGATGTTGGAGGAGAAGATGGATGAACCTATCTGAAGCCAGTTTGCATCCCGTCCGGAAAGAAAATAATCCTTGCCGGACTCATTTTTACGACGCATGGAGAACCATACCGTGAGCAACATTCCCAGGGTAAAAATGGCTATGACAACCCCATCGAGGCCGTTGAAGACCGATCCGCCGATTCCATTATTTTGGCTGGCGAGTGCCACGGCAGGTGCAGACGCCCCCACCACATTGTTGGTGATTTCGTTCATAAAACCAATTTTGATCGAAACTTTGCCTTATTCCGTGCCGAACTTGTAAACAATGGTGCTGTGGTAGGTCTGGCCTGGATCAAGTTCCGTGGAGGGAAATCCGGGTTGATTGGGTGAATCCGGATAATGCTGTGGCTCCATGCAAAAGGCATCGTGGATTTGGTAAACAGCGCCTGATTTGCCAGTGATGGTGCCATCCAGGAAATTGCCGGCATAAAATTGCAGGCCTGGCTGGTCGCTCCACACTTCCAATACCCGACCGCTCTTGGGATCCGTCACGCGTGCCATCAAGCCAAACTTGCCAAGCGGCTTGTCAATCACCCAATTGTGGTCATACCCGGGTCCAAAACGAAGCACGGGATCGGGGTCATTAATGCGGGCGCCAATCGCAGTGGGCTTGCGGAAATCAAACGGGGTGCCCGTCACATCTGCCAAATCACCTGTGGGAATCAACCCCTTGCGCACAGTGGTGGTCTGGCTGGAATTGATGTAAACGACTTCCCCGAGAATATCTCCACTGCCCTGGCCGCCCAGGTTAAAGTAGGAGTGATGGGTCAAGTTCACCACCGTGGGCTTGTCCGTCCTGGCAGTAAACTCCAGCTTGAGTGCATTGTGTTCGGTGAGCGTGTACACGGCCGTCACTTCCAGATTGCCAGGAAATCCTTCCTCGCCGTCTGGACTGACATAGGTCAGGATCAGCGATGGACCTTCCGAGGTCATCATCGGGCGAGCTGTCCAAACGTGTTTATCAAAGCCCTTGATGCCCCCGTGCAAAGTATTCACGGTGTCATTTTGCGGCAGCGTATAGGTCTGGCCGTTCAAGACAAACTGGCCGTTGCTGATCCTGTTGCCGTACCTTCCGATCAAGGCCCCAAAATAGGGACTCTTCGTCAGGTACCCCTGAAGATTGTCGAAACCCAGGACCACATCCGACATTTTGCCGTTGCGGTCGGGCATGATTAATTTTTGAACAATGCCTCCGTAATTCATGATGTCGGCTTCCGCGCCGTTTTCATTACGAAGAGTGAAAAGCACAACGGGTTTGCCGTCCGGGCTTTGTCCGAAATCAGATTGAGTGATGGTTCCTTTGGGAGTGTTCATTGTGGAGCAACCTGCCAGGCAAGCCGCCAGAAGGCCGGCAGAGGTCAAGGCGATGATGTTTATGATGTTTTTCATGGGTGTTGACGGTTGATTATTTTTGGCCGTAATAGGCTTGTGTCCCGTGTTTTCGGAGGAAATGTTTGCTCAAAAGCGGTCGAGGCATCGGGGGGAGTCCGGGACGAATCCGCAGGGTTTCGCTAGCCAGTTTGGCGACAAACTCCAGGACGCCTGCATTATGCACGGCATCTGCCAGGGTGGCACCCCATGTAAAGGGGCCATGACTGGCCACCAGCACGGCTGGATGCTCCAGTGGATCCCTCTTTCTAAAAGCTTCTACAATCACTTTGCCGGTGTTCAATTCGTAATCGTTTTTGATCTCGGCAGGTTTCATGGCCCGTGTGCAGGGCACCTCACCGTACCAATAATCAGCTTGGGTGGTCCCATAACTGGGAAGTGTCCGGCACGCTTGGGCCCAAGCGGTGGCATGCAGGCTGTGGGTGTGCACAACCCCGCCTATGCCCGCAAAGGAACGATACAAAACCAGGTGCGTGGGCGTGTCCGAACTAGGACGCAACCTGCCATCCATCACCTTGCCATCCGAAAGCCTGACCACAACCATGTCCCTGGGCTTCATCACGGAATAAGCCACGCCACTGGGCTTGATCACCATCAGGCCCCGCTCTCGGTCAATGGCGCTGGCATTGCCCCAGGTCTCAATCACAAGTCCCCGCGACACCAGTTCAAGGTTGGCTTCACAAACCAGCTTTTTCAATTGTTCCAACATAAAATGCATGACACATCCGGCATACCGTCCATCACAGCTTCAAGGAACCAGCCCGGAAACCGGATTCTTTTGCTTTGTAAATGGCAGAATCCATATGGCAACAGGACCGGACCATTCTGGCAATTCAAATTTTTGGCTCGTCCGCCGCTTGACCCGCACTGAGTCTTCAGCGTCTGGCTTTTTCACGAATTTCAATCAGGCTTTTCATGACTCCATGCAGGTTTCCCTTGAATTCGCGTGTGCCAAAGGCGTCATGCAATTGCCGGTAAATCTTATACAGGTCCTTGTACACGGCATGGGCCGCTGCATTGGGCCGGTAGGTTTTTTCCTTCAAGCCGCTCATGCGCCTCTGCGCCCGGGCAAAGTCCGGGTACACGCCCGCCACAACTGCGGCGGCAATGGCGGACCCCAAGGCGCAGGTCTGGGCCGAGCGTGATATTTTCATGGGTCGCCCCGTGACATCCGCATAAATCTGCATGGTCAATGCGCTTTTCTCGGCAATGCCGCCGCAATTCACCACCGAGGAAATGCGAACCCCGTAATCCTCAAAACGATTGATTATTGTCAGGGCGCCAAACGCCGTGGCTTCCACAAGGGCGCGGTAAATTTCCTCCGGCCGGGTGTACAAGGTTTGCCCCACCATCAGGCCGGTCAGGCGCTGGTCCACCAAAACGGTTCGGTTGCCGTTGTTCCAGTCCAGAGCCATCAAACCGCTTTCTCCAGGTTTCAAACGGGAAGCGGCTTCATCCAGGTCCTTGTGCGACCAGGGGGTCTTGCCTCCGGGCTGGATATAATGAACCCACCAATTAAACAAATCACCCACCGCAGACTGACCGGCTTCAAGTCCGTAAAATCCAGGAATGACACTTCCATTCACAATGCCGCAAAGCCCGGGAACATCCGGGAGAACACGCCGGGTGGGGGTGATGGCAATATCACAGGTGCTGGTCCCGATGATTTTCACCAAGGTGCCCGGGGCGACGCCGGATCCCACTGCTCCAAGGTGGGCATCAAAGGCTCCCACGGCCACGGGTATACCGGGTTTCAGGCCGGTTTTTTGAGCCCATTCCTGGGTGAGATGGCCCGCCTTTTGATTCACGGGTTTCACCCTTGGCGTGAGATTGGCGCGCAACTTGGCCAGGCTGGGATCCAGCTTGGATAAAAAGCCCGCATCTGGATAACCACCCCACGAGGCGCTCCACATGGCCTTGTGGCCGGCAGCGCAGACTCCCGCAGTGAAAAGATCCGGCTCAAGCGTGCCTGTGAGGGCCGCCGGCACGAAATCCGCCAATTCCATCCACGAGTGGGCGGCCTTGTACACACTGGGCGCACTGCGTTTGCATTTCAAAACCTTGCTCCAGAACCATTCACTCGAATAGGTCCCGCCGCATTTGGCCAGGTATTGGGGACGCATTTTTCTAGCAAGGGCGGTGATTTCCTCCGCCTCAGCCACGGCAGTATGATCCTTCCAGAGCCAGGCCATGGCAGCAGGGTTGGAGGCAAATTGCCTGCGAAACGCCAGTGGTTGACCCTCCTTGTCCACGGGCATGGGCGTGCTGCCGGTGGTGTCCACTCCTATCCCAATCACCTGGCAAGCATCAAATCCCCGCTGGCTTTTTGCCGCCACCTTCAAGGCTTCACGAATGGTCACCTTTGCCCCTTCGAGGTAATCCGCGGGATGTTGACGGGCCAGATTGGGGTCGCGCGATAGAATGACCCCCTGGGTGCCATGGGCATAGGTCCAGACTGCGGCGGCAATTTCCCTGCCGTCCTCCACATTGACAATCAGGGCTCGAACCGAGTTGGTCCCGTAATCCAAGCCGATGGTGTATTGTGCTTTCATGGTGTCCTGGTGAAAATGTGGTTCAAGACACCCAACCGGAATTGAGTCCATAGGCGGTGTCATTCCAGAAAAGCTCCTGTTTGAACCGGCGCAGCCGCGTCTCGGCATCTATGACCACAAGCTCAATGCCGGCAATGGAGGCAAAATCTTCGATCATTTCCGTGGTCACCGCCTGGCTGAACCCGGTGTGGTGGGCACCACCCGCCAGAATCCATGCCGCACAGGCGGTCTCGAAATCAGGTCGGCATTTCCAAACCGCTTGGGCCACAGGCAGCTTGGGCATGGCCTGCCCGGGCTTCACCACGTCCACCTCATTGACCAGCAAACGAAAACGGTTCCCAAAATCCATCAATGCCGCATTCAATCCTGGTCCGGCAGGCGTGTTAAAAATAAGCCGGGCGGGATCCGCTTTTCCACCAATTCCCAGAGGATGCACCGCCAGCGCGGGACGACCGTCTGCAATACTCGGGCAGATTTCCAGCATATGCGAGCCCAACACCAGTTTCCCGGAGGAATTCAAATGGTAGGTATAATCTTCCATGAAAGAAGTGCCGCCAGCCAGGCCGGTGGCCATCACTTTCATTGCCCTCACCAGAGCCGCCGTTTTCCAGTCGCCTTCCCCCGCAAATCCATACCCATCCGCCATGAGTCTTTGCGGGGCAAGCCCGGGCAATTGGGAAAGCCCATGCAAATCCTCGAAGGTCGTGGTGAATGCCTTGAACCCGCCCTCCTCAAGGAAGGCACGCAGCCCCAATTCTATCCGCCCCGCATCCCGAATCGAAGCGTGCCGCGCACCGCCCGTTTTCAGGTCCGAAGCCATGTGGTAACTGGACTCATATTCCTTCACCAAGGCATCAATTTCCCCGGAGGTCACCCCATTGACCTTGCGCACAAGGTCGCCCACTCCGTATCCATTGACCGAGAAACCAAACTTCATTTGCGCCGCGACCTTGTCTCCTTCGGTCACGGCCACCTCGCGCATGTTGTCACCAAAGCGCGCAACGCGGGTCCCCTGCCAGTCATGCCAGGCCGCCGCCGCCCGGGTCCATGCCCCCAAGCGCTCCTGCACCTGCGGCTCCTGCCAGAACCCAACCACCACTTTACGGTTCCTCCGCAGCCGGCTCCAAATAAAACCATGCTCCCGGTCCCCATGGGCGGCTTGGTTCATGTTCATGAAATCCATGTCAATGGTGGACCACGGAATATCGCGATTGTACTGCGTGTGAAGATGGGCGGCTGGCTTGCTCAGTTGTTTAAGCCCGTTGATCCACATTTTTGAGGGCGAGAAGGTATGGCACCAGGTGATGAGGCCAATGCACTGCGGGGCGTGGTTGGCATCGCGGCAAAGGTCCGTCACCGCTTCCGGCGTCACCAATACCGGCTTGAACACCACCTTTACAGGTATGGAAGCGGAAGCATCCAGCGCCGCCGCCATTTCCCGGGAATGATCCGCCACTGCCTTCAGGGTTTCCGGTCCATACAAATGCTGGCTGCCGGTTACAAACCAGACTTCAAGTGATTTCAATTGGATTTGATTTTTCATAAAATTTATTTTTTGCGGTGAAGGACTGCTTAAGCATCGGTTCGGGTGCGATAAACCGGTCAATGCCCACAGACACCAACCCGGCCATACGGTTCCGGGCCTCGACATGGCAATCCACCACACCGAATCGGGCCCAGATGGATCCCTCGCGTATGCCGTCCACGAGCCTCGCCACCACCTTGGGATTAAGCTCGTTCAAGGCTCCCGTCAGGACGACCCGGCGAAGACCCAGAACATTCAATGCTCCGGCGATCACCACTGCGGCGGCCTGAAGCGCCCTGCCCAGCCAGGGCTCCACGCCCCGCGTAACGATATGACACTGCAACTCCGACCAGCCATGCCTTTTGGCAGGATGCTCCTCGGCAAAACTTCGCAAAAGTCCGTGAACAGAAACCAGCGTTTCCAGGCATCCAGTGGCTCCGCAGCCACACTTGCGCCGGTTGCCTGGCACCGGGGTGTGCCCCAGTTCCCCGATCGGCTGCGAACTGGCGAACGGCTTGCCCCCAGTCAATATGGCCCCGCCAACACCGTCGCCAAAATCCACCAGCAAAAAATCCTCATGCTCGGGATGCTGCCGATGATGGCCCAGCGCCAGAGTTCGCTCTTCCTGCACCAAAAACACCGGGATTTTCCAGTGGCGCCGGATAAGCCCCGGCAGGTCCGCCTTCTCACTCCAATGGATGTTGGGCGAAAAAATAACCCGGCCCGCAGGCTCATCCACTACCCCGGGCACACTAAGCACCGCGCAATGAAATTTGTGCCGCCGACTGCGTGCAGCAATCCGCTTGAGCGACCGTTCCCATGCCCGTAAAGGGTTTGCCCCCTTGCCAGGGTGCATCAGGCGTTCCTGCCACAACGGAGGACTCGAAGCGTTCAGCGGCAATTCATAAAAATCCGAATGGCCCACTCCCATTTGGATTCCCAGAAAACCCGGACGCGAACGATTCAGGCAGAGCAGCCTGCCCGGTCTCCCGGGTCCAGCCAAGGGCGCGGAGGAATCTGCCGCTGGCGTGATTTCCTCCAGGATGTTTTCCCGGAGCAACTCATCCACGATTTTTCCCGCCGTGGGCTGGCTCATGCCCAGCGACCGTGCCAGGCCAGCCCGCGACGCAAGCCCGGCTTTTTCCATCTGCCTGATGAGGGCGCGACGGTTGAGCATGCCCATGCGGGCGGGCAAAAGTATCATTACTTAATAAAACTACTAAATTAATATATTCGTCAAGCGCCATTTTTAATCAACCGGCTTGGAGGACGAATTGCATTTTTTGCGGTTGAAGGCTGCGTCCGAAATAAGATGGCATCGGGCGTTGCGTGCTTTAGTTGTCAAGCGCCGGAGCGCTTCACATCCCTGCCGGACCCAGAACGGCCCTGGCTTTTGGAATCGGCATTAATTTTACCGGCAGTTTGGCTTTATGGACCATCCCGGCGAACAGCCCAGCGCCCCGGGTTTCCCCGCCCCGCCTCCGGGCGACGGCGCTTTTGCCCTGGGGCTTTGTTACCGCCGTTGTTACAACACAATCAAGTGGGCTTTACATTCGTTCAAACAACAGGGAGAGAGATCCCAGCAAGGCGGTCAAAAACCAAAGCAAAGCCACCGCGCGCTCCGGGGAAAATCCGGCATGGACCAGGCGATGGGAGAGATGATTGTGATCTCCCAACCAAAAAGGTTTGCCTTTTGAGATGCGAAAGAGACTCACCTGCACGATGTCCAACAAGGGGATGCCGAGAACGGCCAAAGGCGAAAGCACGGCCCATGGGTGAGGGTTCAGCCGGGTGTAAAAATGAGGAAGGATGGCCATGACCGCGAGAAGATAACCGGTGAGGTGGCTTCCGGCATCCCCCAGGTAAACATGCGCCAAAGGGAAGTTATGGGGAAGAAAACCCAGGAGACCACCAGCCATGAGGAAACCTGTCAAGGCGACAAGGTATTGGCCATTGCAGGCGGCAATGACGGCAAACCAAAGCGCGCCAATCGCACCCACGCCACCACACAATCCATTCATGTTATCCATGAAATTGAAAGCGTTGATGACAGTCAAAACCCAGAAAACAGTGATGGTGTAACTGAAAAGCTCGCTATGCACAAAGAGAGTGATGCGCTTGCTGGCCATGGCCACGGCGAGCGCCACCACCACCTGCCCTGTGAATTTTGCCCCGGCGCCCAGTTCATGGCGGTCGTCCAACCAGCCCAGCAAGGTGATTCCCACCGCTCCGCCGCCCAGCACCAAAAGCTCTGAAAAACGGCGGTTGAGACCGTGAACCAGCAGGTTTGCAGACTCAAACCGGAACCAGCCCGATTTCAGTGCAAGGGCCCCAAGCAGGACAGGAAGAAGAATGGCCGTGAGCAATGCCGCTCCACCCGCCAGCGGCACCGGCTCATGCTGGGTTTTTCTGGGCCCAGGGTCGTCCACCAACCCTGCCCTGAGACAAGCTTGCCGCCACCACGGCACAGACAGCCATGCGATAAGCCAGGAACTGACAAACGCAACCAGATAAATGAAAACAGGAAAACTCATGAAACCAGGCCGCGTTCCAAGGCCAGCCGCTTGTAAACGGCCAACTGATCTTGAACCATTTTATCCACGCGAAAATTTGCCGCCACAAAATCCCGCCCCGTCTTGCCGAGACGCTGGCAAAGGGATGGGTTGCCGGCAAGGTGTTCCAACGCCGAGGCCACGCCATGGAAATCACCGGAGGAAATCAAAAACCCCGTGTCGCCATTTTGGCACACCTCATCGGCGCCATCAAAGTCATAGGACACCACGGGTTTGCCGGCGGCCAATGCCTGGGGCAAGGCTCGCGAAAGGGCTTCGCGAAAGGAGAGATGCGCCAGGCAATCCATGATGCCCACCAGGACAGGCACCTGGGAGGGTTGCACAAGGCCGGCGAAAACGATCCGGTCGCGGATGCCCAGTTTTCTGGCATGTTGTTCCAATTGGCCGCGCAAGACCCCATCACCCACCAGCAGAAGCCTGGCTCGGGGGACCCTTGGCGCCAAACAGGCAAATGCCTCAAGCAAATCCGTGTGCCCTTTGAGGGGAACAAGCCGGGCGACTTTGCCAATGACAAAATGACTGGGATGCAATCCCCATTTCATCCTCAAATCAGCGAGGTTGGCGCTCTGAAGATAGGGTTCAAGCGGAAAGCCACTGAAAATACGGGTGTAAAATTCAGGCCTACCTATTCCGGCCTTGAGATAGATGCGAGCCATGGCTGCGGCGGAACAGAAGAAATGATGGGTATAACGGCCGGCAAAACGTTCCGCCATGGTGAAGGCCTGATTGGCCAAGGCTCCCTGAAACGGGCCAAAAGAAGGGCCATGAATATGATGAATAATGACTGGAACACCTGCCCTGTGGGCTGCAATGCGGCCCAGAATGCCTGCTTTTCCGCTGTGGGTATGAACAATGTGCGGCTGCTGGCGGCGCAGCACTTTTTCCAGTTTCACCAGGGCCACAAGGTCCTTGGCAGGATGCACAGGCCGGACCAATTCCGGTATTTTGGTTAAAAGCCCGGGCACCTTTAAAACATCCGGCTCCAAGGTTCCCTCGGGACCCTCGGAAGGCCCGGAGATTAAATTCAACTCCAGTCCGGGTATTTGCCTCAGGCCCAGCAGGGTGGAAACCGTGTTTTCCTGTGCGCCGCCGATGATGAGCCGCGTGATGATATGCGTGATGCGCATGACGGGATTTGCCCGGATCACCGTTCCAATATTTTCAACCTTTGACTGACTTGCAGCGCTTCCGGCGTATTGGTTGGGGAATTGGCCAAGTAAAGCCGGTAATTTTTCACCGCTTCATTGGTGTCTCCCAGTTTCCAAGCAATTTCACCCAGCCCATACGCGATTTGAAAGGAGTTTGGATGATCGGCCTGAAGCTGCAAATAACCCTTGCGCGCCTCATCCAGGCGTCCGGCATCCAGGCAGGCCAATGCGCGATCAAACAATACCGACGCATTGTTGGTGGCCAGGGTGAGGGTATGGTCAAAACTCTGAATGGCGGGGATAAACTGCCCCGATTTCATCAGGGCCAACCCCTGGGCAAACCACCATTGCGGCTCGGTGGGTGATTCCGATATTTTGCGGGCGGCCAGGCTCAATGCATTGGTCAAAGAACCCACCTCCAAACTCGCTTGTATGGCTACCGATACAAGGCGTTCGTTATCAGGCTGGCGCAATATTTCGCGATTCAGGGTCTCGATGCCTTTTTGAAAATCCCGATCCTGGAAATAGGCGGCGGATCGAAGCGTGGCCAGGCTGGTTTGGTCCGCTTGCGACAGCCCAAACCGGGCAGGATCACGGGCGGGATCATCCAAAATGGCCAGGGCTTTGTCCGGCAGGTGATTGAGCAGATAAGCGCTGGCCAAACGACGGCGAACGTCAAAGAGATTCGGCGCAAAGCTTTCCACCCAATTCAAGGGAGCCACCGCTTGCCGGTACAATCCGCTGCGGTCAGCAAGCAGGATTGCGTTCTCGTAGGCAAAACTAATGTCATCCACTGGACCATTTTCCGCCAATAATTCCTCCCAATCATTAGCCTTGCCCAATTGGTCTGGAAGGGTGCGTGCCAAGTCAATCGCAGGAGGTCCACCCTTGGAAAGTTCCCGGTGAAACCTGAGATTCACCTTGGCGCTGAAATTTCCCGGGTTTACCTGGAGTGAATCATTGAATGCGTTGGTCGCCATGTCCTCGCTCCCGGAAAACGCCAACTGCACGCCCCAAGCATCCAATCCCACCGAGTAAAGTGTCGCAGCCAGGACTGCATTGGGGTTGGCTTGAACGGGCACCCGCAGACGCTTCAATAATTTGTCAGGCCATTTTGTGGATGTTTTGGAGGAGGCCGAAACCTGCCATGCGGCGGCAGGCCCATCAACTTTCATCAAACCCATCCAGAAATTCTGGTTTTCCTGGATCAGGCTTGCATTGAGTGGAGGTGGCAGCAAAGTGTCAGACGGTAGGGTTTTGAGGTTGTAATGCAAACCATGCGGTTCCAAATAAAAGGATTCGAAGAAGTAACCGAAACTGGGGTTTAAATAGCAGAGGGTGTTTGAGCGAGCCAGTTGGTTTAAAAATTTCAGCATTCCCAACTCATTGAATACCATGGGTTTTTTATCCTTGAATATTTCAGGCCATTGTTTGGGATATTGCCTGTGCAGGAATCGCTGGTAGGTGGAAAATTTCATGCTCGAAGTGTCCACCACGGGGTATTTATTCCAAAGCCCTTCCCTGGCCAGCATGGCTTCCACCAAATAGCCGTGAACCGGCTGGAAATAAGGCGCATCCATGTCTCCCAACAGAATGGCTCCATCAGGCGGCAGGTTCTGAGTGGTCTGCCGGGCGTAGTTCAAAAGTGTGTGGTCATTCTCGGCCCGCAAAATCGGGGCATTTTTGTATATCAACAGCAGCAAGCCACCTGATCCAGCAATCAAAGTGCCCCCGACTATAAAGGGACACAACCACATCAAAGAGGCGGGCAGGACAGGAATGGGTGTGTGTGGCCCACGCCGGGACCGCTGGGGGATTTTGCCAAAAAGCAGGAGCGTGAAACCGGAAAAATATCCCAGGCACAACGCCGCCAGAAGGTATAACGTCAACCCCGGCGTGGATGCCAAAGTCAGAAATTTGGGACTGAAGGGGGGATCAAACATGACCCAGCCACAAAGCCCGAGAAACCCCGCGTTGCCGAGGTAGAACAGGTAATTCACCAGGGTTTTACTGCTGCCACTGGTATCCCCATAATTGGCGCTCCACCGAATGGAAAGCACCAGCAGCGGAAGAAAGGTGGACAGGGAGATCATGACCAGTTGCCGCCAGATGAATCCATGGCTCAGGATTCTCAGGATATACCAGTCCATGCCCAACGCCGGGCGCATGGCTTGCCAAAAACCCACGGGATATTGCCCTGAAACCAAGGCGACCAAGGGAAGCAGTAGAATCAGCCAAACTCCTGCCAGATAGCCGCCCATGAGCCGCACCAAAAAGCGGGCATTGAAAAAATCCATTCCCCGTATCCAAATAACCGCCGTGACAAAGACCGGGGCGTAAGCCAAAAAAGACCAGTGCTCTGCCACTCCCGCACCAAAGCCCAAGGCGGCGAGGTAGATGCGTTGGGGAACTTCATCCAGACGATATTCCAGCAACTGCCAGAGAATGGCTGCAAAAAGCAGCAACTCCAGGCTTTCGCCGGTAAAATTGGTGGCATGCTCCCAAAATGTCTGCTGGAATCCCAGCATTCCCGCCGCCAAGATTGGGGGAAAAGGCGCCCATTTGCCGGTGAAAAACGAGAAATCACTGCGTTCACGCTGGCGTTCCAACTCCAGGCGGTCGTGAGGAAGGATAGCCACGCACCTGGCCAGCAACCCCAGGGTGGTTGCAGCGCAAGCCGCCGAAAAGATATTCAATGCCAAGGGCAATGTCCCGGCCGAAAAGAGACGAAAAGGCAAGGAGACCATGAAAACAAGGGGGCTGACTAGTTGAGGTTGCCAATTCCACCCTTCTGCCATCACCACCCGGGAAAGGTTTAAAAGGTTCACCCATGTATTCAAAGTCAGCAAATACACGGCAAACATGACCGCCGCCAGCACCCATGGGAGATACCGCACTGCAAACTGCCTTCTAGGATCCTTTGGTGTCTCGATTGCCATTAATGATCTTGATATGCCCAGTCATCTTCAAAGGCTTCATTAGGAGCATCCCCTCAAATCCGCCACGCATTCCACATGCTGAGTCTGCGGAAACATATCCAATGGTTGTACCCGTGCCAAGTCAAACACGCCATCGGAACAGAGAATACCCAGGTCCCGCGCCATGGTTGCCGGATGGCATGAGACATAAATCACCTGCCGTGGACGAACCTGCCGCAGCAATTCCAGCGTGGCAGGCCAGCAACCTTTACGCGGCGGGTCCAATATCACCACGGTCTGCCCGGGGGTGAACTTGCGCATCAATTCAGGCAGCGCCTCCTCGACCTTTGCCGCAAAAAACTGGCCATTTTGAATCCCACGCCGCTCCAGGTTGCTCCGCGCTGCTCCGATGGCTCGCTGATCGTATTCCACCCCGGCAAAGGACTCCACCAAATCCGCCGTCTCAATGCCAAAAAAACCCACCCCGCAATAAAGATCCAACAGGTGACGCGCTCCGCCCTGCTTCACAAACAAGCGCACCGTTTCCACCAACTGCGGCAGCAGATGGAAATTATTTTGGAAAAAGGAATCGCGGGGCACATCCCAGCCCTCCGGCTCAAGCCTGAGAACCACTTTGATGCCACCTTTTGGGGGCGGCGATGCGCGCACCACGGCGATTTGCTTGTTTAAAACCGATTCCGCAATTTGACATTCCTCAATGTCTTCCACATAGGGCATGTCGCCCCGGATAAAGCCGATCTCCAGCTTTTTTAATCGCCCGTTCCATTGGGTTCGGATCATGATCCGGTTGCGGTAACCATAAGGGGCTGGACAAGGCAGGACTGGCTCAATTTGTTCTGCGGAAACACGGCCCACGCGCAGGAAAAGGTCCCTGATTTGTTTATGCTTCATGCGCAGTTGCATGGAATAATCCATGTGTTGGTATTGGCAACCCCCGCAGGCCCCAAAGTAGCGGCACTTGGGTTCCACCCGCTCGCGAGCCGCTTGGAGCACTCTCACCAATTTGGCTCGTAAAAATTGCTTTTTCACCTCCGTCACCTCCACTTCCACCGTCTCCCCCACGATGACAAGCGGCACAAACACCACCAGTTCATCCAAACGCCCCACCCCTTCACCACCAAAGGCAATATCCTTTATTTCCAAAGTAAAACGATCGCCTGTTTTAGCCGACATTTGGCCAGCTTAACAAAATCACGGGTTCAAGGAAAAGGTGAATTCCTCCGATGATGCAACGATTGCTCCTTGGCGCCCCTCCAGGAGAATGAGCAACGCGGTGTATTTGGGGATGCAGGCAGAAATATTCACCACTCATTTTTGCCTGTTGCCCGTCTTGGGCGTTGGTCAGGTCAATGGTCCTTGGTTGGATTTCCGCACCTGAAAGAAAGATACGGCAAATTCCATGCCGAGGCGGGTGGTTTTGACAACATTTGTCTCAATTATGATAGCTTTTGTCCCTTAACTCCCTTGATAAAAATTGCCCAGACAGACACAATAAAAGAGCGATTTGGAATTTAAGAATTTATATGTTGAGATTGATTAAAATAACGGGTTTTTGCGGGGCTGTTGCCTTGCTGAGCATGACGAGTCGGGCCACATTAGTGTTTCAGAGTGGCAGCACATCTTCTGCTAACCTATCAGTGGATGCAACTGCTGATGTGAGCATCAGCGGAACGACGGTGACTGTTACCTTGACTGATAATCTGGCGGATCCAGTCAGCGTGGGCAGCGTCCTGAATGGAATTCAGCTTGATGTCTCGGGTGCGCAAGGTGCCAATAATCTGAGTGCAGATTCCGCCTCTACGGTGAGCATTGACAAACACAAAGTTGCCACCACTGGCACTGCGACAGGTTCTACCATTGCCTCCAATTATCGCCTGAGAGGTTCCTCGGCAATCACTTTGAGCGCCCTGTTCACCGGCCCCAACTACTTGATCATTGGCCCCGGACCCTATTCAAATTCAAAAGGTTCAATTGCTGGAAATGGGCCCCACAACCCCTTTATTGACGGATCGGTGACTTTCTCTTTCGATCTTTCCGGCGCATCGTCGTTTTCAGAAAGCGACGTCACCGGCCTCACTTTCCTTTTTGGGACCACTCCTGGCTGTGACACATCGCCAGGCGTAGTGACCTACGCACCGGTTCCAGAGACTTCTACAGTGGTTGCCGCCATGTTGTTGCTTCTTCCTTTGGGCCTCGGCTCAGCCAATATTTTGCGCAAACACAAAATCTGTTAAAAACCTTCATGGCGCGATATTCTCTCCCGGCCTCTCAATGAGTGGTGAGGCCGGTTGTTTTTTTGACTGAGTTGGAGACAGGTCAAGCCCAATGGATTCGAACAAAGGCATTGCACCACTCGGCCTCTCTTCCCTGTGCCTTTAGTTACCGAGTGTGGTGTCCTCCCGCGTCCCGGCACACCTCTGTTAATTAACCCGACTTCCGCTACCCGGTACGAGAGCAAAACAGGCGAACCCGTTTTGTTGGGTTTTTGACGCCACCGACGGCAAAGGTCGCCACTACCTCGGCTGATTTGCAGTGGCGGCTGCGGTCATGATCCGTGGGGGCGGCTGCGGGGAAAGTTCCAGTTTCAATTGCGCCAACAGCAGCGCCACGTCCCGGTCCGGTTCGGTTGGTGCGCAACAGATACCGGCCTTCGCTTCGGCACGCCAAACGCATTTTGTCCCGGTCGAGATTAAAGGCGAGATGGCTTTCGGCCTTCATGGTGGTTCTGACCAGCGCAGCCACGGCGCGCCCGGCGCGGTCGCGCGCGCCGCCCAACTTCTCGATCCGCTGACTGCGGGCCAGCGCCTTCCCCTGGATTTCGAGCAACCGCTGCCAGAAGGCCTTGAGTTTGCGTCGGCAGTTCATGCCATCATCATCCGTTTTTTTGAAACTTTTGCCGGCCCGGATTTTCTGGTCATTCCAGAGATGAAACCAGTGTGCCGCTTCCTTGGTCGGTGCTACTTGGGGTTTCAGGAGCAAGAACACCTGCAGTCATTTTTTAAAATGACGCACTGGCAAGGCGCTGACTCATTACGTCAATAATTTGCGATTCAGGCGGGCGTGCCGCCGTCTGGTTGAGAACGATGGCAGAATCACGCATATTGCAGCAGAATACGGGTGTAAAATCTGGCAAATTTCAACCGGCGTTTCCGCGAGATTACCGGAGTGTTCACCGCGATTATCACCGCCCGTTTTGGCGCACTATTTGATTGCCCATAGACGATTATCGCCCTTTGGCTTACCCGATTTTTAGACTGGGATAGTTTTGGGTGAATTCCGAGAGAAACGCGCCAGGGATGCCCGCGAAAAGAATCGGGAAAGACACCTATGAATCCAGTGAACAAAAACGTCAGGTGCGACAGATACCCGCTGATGAAAGGGCCTTCATGAATGGTATGAAGCCTTATTTATGCGCAAATGTGTATCGTGGACGCAAAGTGACTTCAACTACCCCTCCGCCGTTTCACCGGACACTTCCCACCTCGCTGGACGCTCAAGGGTCAACTGGCAGGGAGCGGTGTGGCAGCGCCCAAGCCACCCAATTTGGGGGGCAATGGCTTGGAAGGAGCCTCTGGCAGGGGCGTGCCGGCAGGAGCGCCCAGCATGGGCCCCACATCCGTGGGCGGCTTGGAATGGGGAGTGAAAGTTCCGTTCCTGATAATCTCCTCGACTTGTGATCCTTCCAAGGTCTCGTACTCAAGCAAGGCTTTGGCAATCATTTCCAATTTGTCCCGGTGCGTTTCAATCAGGTTTTTGGCCGTGAGGTACCCATCGTTGACAATTCGTTTTACCTCGGAATCAATTTCCTGGGCGGTGGTTTCGCTATAATCCTTGGATCGCATCATGTCCCGGCCCAGAAAAACATATTCCTGAGCCTCACCATAGAGAACGTTGCCAAGTTTGTCGCTCATGCCCCAATGCATGACCATGGCCTTGGCCAGTTGGGTGGCCTGCTGGATGTCCCCGGCAGCCCCGGTGGAAATATCATCGGAAACAATCTGCTCGGCAATGCGCCCCCCCATGGTTACCGCGATCATGTCAATCATTTCCTTGCGGCGGCGGTTGAGGATGTCTTCCTTGGGAAGGTACATGGTCGCACCCAGGGCCTGGCCGCGGGGAATAATGGTGACTTTATGAAGAGGGTGAGTGTGCTCCAGCAGCACATTGACCAAGGCATGCCCAGCTTCATGCCACGCGGTGAATTTCTTGTCCTCGTCTGTCATGGCCAGGCTGCGGCGTTCCCTGCCCCAGCGCACCTTGTCACGGGCTTCCTCAAGCTCGACCATGCCGATGGCCTTTTTATTGGTGCGGGCAGCCAGCAAGGCGGCCTCGTTCAACAAATTGGCCAGCTCAGCTCCAGAATAGCCGGGAGTCCCGCGCGCGATGACCGATAAATCCACATCCGGCGCCACCTTCACGTTTTTGGCGTGCACCTTCAAAATGGCTTCTCGTCCACGCACGTCGGGCAAGCTGACCGTCACCTGGCGATCAAACCGTCCCGGACGGAGCAATGCCGGGTCCAGCACATCAGGGCGATTGGTGGCTGCGATGATGATGATGCCTTCTTGGGTGTCAAAACCATCCATTTCGACGAGCAGGGCATTGAGAGTTTGCTCCCTTTCATCGTTGCCTCCGCCCAAGCCATGGCCGCGAGAGCGTCCCACGGCATCAATTTCATCTATGAAAATGAGGCAGGGAGTGGCTTTGCGGGCTTGTTCGAACATATCGCGCACCCGGCTGGCACCCACACCCACAAACATTTCCACGAAATCAGAACCGCTGATGCTGAAAAAACTGGCATCCGCCTCACCAGCAATGGCTTTGGCCAGCAACGTTTTGCCAGTACCAGGCGCGCCCACCATCAAGACTCCCTTGGGAATGCGTCCGCCCAAACGTTGGAATTTTTTAGGGTCGCGTAAAAACTCAACCAATTCGGAGACTTCTTCAATGGCCTCGTCCACCCCTGCAACATCCTTGAAGGTGGTCTTATTGCGGTCTTTGGCCAGCATTCGGGCCTTGCTTTTGCCAAAGCTCAAGGCGCCTTTGCCGGCAATTTTGATCTGCCGTATGAAAAAGAACCAAAACAGGGCGCCCAAGATGACGAACGGCACCACCCCCCATAACACACTCATGAGCATGGCATTAGGAGCCCCCGCCTCAATCCGGTCGGAAGGCAGGAGTTCATCCAGCATCTTCTGTGTCAAATACACATTGGGCGCGGAGAAGGCCACCTCCTCTTTGGTTGGCTTGCCGTCCTTGTCCAAACGGTAAAAGGTGCCGGTCACAGGGGTCATTTGGGAGGTTTGCCCACCCAGGTTGATGGTGGCATGCGCAATCAGGTTGGATTGAAACATGCCCAAAAACTCAGCCTGGGAAAGAACCGTTGCAGGGGTATTCAATCGCTGCCTCATCATGAACAAAGTGACGGTCGTTCCAATGATGACGGTCCAGGCCAAAAGCGTCATGGATGAGAACTTGAACCCGCCACCTCCCGGCAATGGTTTTTTCGAGTTGCCCTCATTCATCCGTTTGTTGTTATCTTCTTCAGACATTTAATAGTCGTAAAGTATCATTGACCGGCCACTTCCGCAATGAACGAATTTCGACACCCCACAAAACAATGCGATTTGGCAAACTTGAAATACAGGGCAACCTGTTTCTTTCACCCCTGGCTGGCTACACCAACCTGCCCTTTCGGCTGGTGGCACGCCAACTGGGTGGCTTGGCCCTGGCTACCACCGACCTTGTCAATGCCCGTTCTCTGGTCGAACGAAATCCCAAGGCCCTAAAGCTGGTCGAGTCGCGTGCCGACGATTTTCCCCTGGCCGTCCAGCTCTTTGGCAGTGTGCCACAGGAGATGGTTGAAGCCGCCCGGATTGTGGAAAGTCTTGGGGCTGTCTCTGTGGATATCAACATGGGCTGCCCGGTGCGAAAAGTCACCCAAATCGGGGGCGGTTCAGCCATGATGACGGACCTGTGCAAAACCACGGAATTGGTCGCTCAAATGGTCAAGGCGGTGCAAATTCCCGTGACGGCCAAAATGCGACTGGGCTGGGATGACGAGAATTTGACCGCCCCCGACCTGGCCCGGGCGCTGGAAGAGGCTGGTGTGGCGGCGGTTTTTGTTCATGGCCGCACCCGGGAACAAGGCTTTGGAGGCACGGTCAACCTGGAAGGCATTGGAAAAGTGGTCGAGGCGGTTCGCCAAATCCCCGTTATTGGAAATGGCGACGTGGTCACCCCCGCCGCCGCCCGGCACATGCTTCAAACCACTGGATGTGCTGGCATCAGCATTGGACGTGGCGCCTTCTATGATCCATGGATTTTCCGGCGGACACGGGAATTTCTCGACACCGGGAATCTTCCTGAAGAGCCATCATTTGAAGAACGGGTGCGCGTGATGCGAAAACACCTGGACTTGATGATTGAGGTATTCGGAGAAGTGCAGGGTTGCCGCATGTTCCGCAAGGTGGCTCCCTGGTATGCCCGAAGGTTTGGCCCCTGCCATGAATTCAACAAAAAGGTGGTCCAACTTGAATCGCGGCAGCATTTTGACAAGATTCTGGAGGATTATATCTCATGGCGCCGAAAGTTTTTGGATGAAAAAGGGAACCTGCTACCGCGCTACGAGCCAGGCCCGCTCGTGGCATCGTTCATGGAGGAACCCGTGGCGATCCAAACCGGCGCCATTCCCGTTCCCAAAGGACCCGTGGAAATTTGGTAAAGCTTGCCGCCCCGTCAACTTGGGCGACGGCGCCTCGGTTTCTCCCCAAAAACACGATCAATCGCCTTGCGGAAAGCTGGAGATTCCAGCACACCGGGTCCCTGCTCGGGTTGACCGCTGCTCAATTCGGCCTCCAGGGCCAGTACAAACTTTTTGAGCCGGTCGCACTGTGCCTGAACTTTGAGGATGGACTGCTCCAAAACACCCACTTCCTGTCTTAATTTTTCGGCAATTTCAATTTTGTTCATAAAAACGGACAATATTCAGAGCCTAAAGCCATTTTCGGCCCGGGGCCGCCAGTTGCGACTCCCACCTTAGACGCGGCAACCAAGCTGCGCCAGCTTCTAAAACCAAATAAAATGCCCATCTAAACCTTCCCGGCGTCATGGTTTGATCCATGCCAGGTAAACCATGCGCAAGGTGATGAGCAAAACCACGCCCAGAAAGATGGGTCGAATAAATCGGGCGCCATGTCGCATGACCAAATGGCTGCCGAGCCACGCGCCGCACCATTGTCCCGCACCCATCACCAAACCTGCCAAAAGCCAAATCTTGCCGAACAAAAGGAAAACACCCAGTGACGCCAGGTTGGTGCTGAAATTGAGCAGCTTGGTGGCTGCGGTGGCGCGTGTAAAATTAAAGCCCAGCCAGACCATGAAGGCCATGGTAAAAAATGTGCCTGTGCCAGGGCCGATGAATCCGTCATAAAAACCCAGGCCCAGGCCAAAAAGCGAGTCAAAGGCCGGGCGCGACATTCTGGGGACACCGTCGGATTCTCCCAACTGCGGGCGCAACCAGATGTACAAAGCCACCAACACCAAAACAACCGGAATAAAGCGCTTCAAAACGCCCGCATTCAATTGTTGAACGAGGAGTGATCCCAAGGTTGAACCCAGAAACGCCAGGAGACAGGCGCGGCGAAAATCCTTGAACCGCACAGCGCCGGCTCTCGCGTAATGCAAGGTCGCGCTTCCGGACCCGAACGTGGCCTGCAATTTGTTCGTTCCCAAGGCCAGCTTCGGGTCCATCCCCACGCTCAGGAGCATGGGCAAAGTGATTAATCCGCCACCCCCTGCAATGGAATCCACAAAACCGGCTGAAACTCCGGTTCCGAGCAGCAAGGCCAAGGTAAGGGATTCCGACATGCCGCAAATGCTACCCGTCATTCATCAAAAGGCAACCTGGAGCCGCCAAGCCGGCAAGGTCGAAAAAGAGACACGAAACGGTTTGGAACCACCGGTTTTGATTTGAACTTCATGCGGAGCACCCTAGGCTGGAACCATGTTTAGACCCTGCATAGACCTGCATGAAGGCCAGGTAAAACAAATTGTGGGCGGGACATTGGGCGGCCAGGGCCTTAAAACCAATTTTGTGGCCGACAAACCTCCTGCATGGTTTGCGGAACTCTACAAGCGCGATGGCTTGAAAGGCGGCCACGTCATCATGTTGGGACCCGGAAATGAAAAGGCAGCCCGCGAAGCGCTGGCGGCATACCCCGGCGGACTCCAGTTGGGCGGCGGCGTGAATGGGGACAACGCCTCACAATGGCTGGATGCCGGAGCGTCGCACGTGATCGTCACCAGTTGGGTCTTCAATGAGGGCCGCGTGGCTTGGTCCAGGCTCAATGACCTGGCCAGGGCCATTGGAAAACAGCGGCTGGTCGTGGACTTGAGTTGCAGAAAACGCCAGAACCAATACTTCGTGGTGACCGATCGCTGGCAAAAGTTTACCGATCTCCCGGTCAATTCCGAAACCTTGAATGCCTTTGCACCCTATTGCGACGAGTTTCTGGTGCACGCAGTGGATGTGGAGGGGCTAAGCGCGGGAATAGACCACGATTTGGTGGAAAGACTGGCGAATGAGTCGCCTTGCTCGATCACTTATGCCGGGGGTGCCCGTTCGTTGGATGACCTTGCCTGGGTAAGCCGTGCTGGACGCGGGACGGTCCACCTGACAATTGGATCGGCGCTGGATATTTTTGGAGGCTCGGGGGTGCGTTACCAGGATTGTGTCGCCTTCAACCGTCGAAACGGCCAAACACCGCCGACTACAGGGTGAATTGTGAGGCAAAGGCCATCCCTGGTCATCGTCAAGACGGTGAAAGATCATTAATGTCGGAGGCCGCCAGCAGCCCGATTTCGGGATTTCACATGCCCACCCTAAAACCACTCCAACCGCAAGTCCCATTGAATGGGTGGATTTTGGCATGATCATGTCTTGTTGGAGTCCATCCTGTTGGTTTATGTTTGAACCATGCCCGAACTTTGCAGCTTGTTGCTGGCAATTCTCTTGATTTTCGGAACCTCCGGAATTGCACGCGCCAAAATCCTTTGGAGCGACCCTGCCTCGCGGGTGATTCACACCACGCCGGATGGCAGCGATATTTTGGGGGGCGCAGTGCGGCGGGATGACCGGTCCAGCGACATTCTTTATTTCAAATTCAAGGTGGACCCATTGTCAGACGCGGCGGATGAACCTTACTTTGCCCTCTTCCAACTTTGCGAAAGCAATAGTTATCGTTTGGGCGTGGGCAATGCCTTGGAGGCCTGGGGTTATTCTGCGGCTTACGCGTCAGAAACCGGCCCATCCAATAAGGAAGCCATGGATGCCGATGAATATAATTTAAGATCCGCCCATCCGGAGGCTGAGGGCCTTGGAAAGTTTTTTCCTTACGAATTACCCAGCCATGATCATCCCAGAACGATTGTATTCAGGGTTCAATACGTGCCGGGAGGCGATGACCTGATCACGGTTTGGCTGGACCCCATACTCAGCCATGGGGCCACGCCGGAAAGCCAGCCGGACAACCTGACCACCAAATTCAAGGCAAACGCATCATTTGACCAGATACATTTGCGGCACGGTGGAACGGGAGGCTTGCTTCACGATGGCGGGAATGGATGGATTTTCAGCGACATGGCCATAGCCACGTCATTTGATGATTTTGTGGTGAGGCATTTCTGGGAAACGTGGTGGTTCCGGGGCGCCATGCTGGGCTTCAGCTTCATCTTTCTCCTGGCCAGTGTGCGTTTTACCGAGAAGCGGAAATACCAGCTTCAAATTCAGCGCGCCGAACAGGAACACGCGCTGGAACGGGAGCGTGCCCGCATCGCGCAGGACCTCCATGATGAACTGGGGTCCTCACTCACCCGGATTTCTTTGCTGGGAAACCTGTTGCGGGCGGAGAAGGAAAACCCGGAACAAGTGGAT
This sequence comes from Limisphaerales bacterium, assembly GCA_027451565.1. Classification (GTDB taxonomy): domain Bacteria; phylum Verrucomicrobiota; class Verrucomicrobiia; order Limisphaerales; family UBA11358; genus UBA11358. The sequence continues at coordinate 25,421 of DAIDJC010000008.1, forward strand.
GCGAATGCGCAAAAGATTGCACAGTCTGCAGACCAGACGGTTCGTGCCCTGGAGGAAATTGTGTGGGCGGTGAGACCTGGAAGCGACACGCTCCAGAGCCTGGTGGATTATATCGGGCATTTTGCCAATGAATTATTTGAAAACCAAGCCACGCGCTGCAGGCTGGACATGCCCAGCGATATTCCATCCCGGGCGCTTCCCCCGGACCTGCGTCACAACATTTTTCTCATCGTCAAGGAGGCGCTCACCAATGTGCTCAAACATGCCCACGCACGAGAGGTGTTGGTGCAATTAAGAGCGCAAGGCCGCAGCCTGGAAATCGTCATGGAGGATGACGGACGGGGATTCGACACCAGTTCAAGCAGCCTTGGGGGGGTGCACAATGGCTTGGGAAACATGATGCGCCGGGCAAACGCCGCAGGTGGCACCCTGTCCATCACCAGCAATCCCCGCGGCGGGTCACGCATCGAATTCCGCCTGGTTTTTAAGGATTGAAATCCACGCGACCCCGCCTTAGGGTGTGAATCACCCGCATATGACACAGATTAAAGTTGCCATCGTGGATGATGATGAAGGGATCCGAGCCAGTCTTTCGGCGCTCATCAAACGCGCCCCGGGATTCAAGCTGGTGGGGGAGTTTGGCAATGGGGAAACAGCCATCAAGGAAATTCCGGGCCTGCAGCCCGAGGTGGTGCTCATGGATATAAACCTGCCAGGCATGAAAGGATACGAATGCGTGCGTCAGATCAAGGCCTCGCACCCGGCAATCCAGTTTTTAATGCTGACCGTCTATGAGGATGGGGATTCGCTTTTTAATTCCCTTCGAGCTGGCGCCAGCGGCTATTTGCTGAAACGCACGGCCTCCTCACGTCTGCTGGAAGCCATAAGGGATGTTTATGACGGAGGAGCGCCCATGACACCCCAGCTTGCCAGGCGCGTGGTCCAGTTTTTTTCAAAACCCGCCACTGAATCCACCCCTCTGGCCAAGCTGACCCCTGCGGAGAGGGAGTTCCTGGACCAACTTGCCAATGGTTACGCCTACAAGGAAATTGCGGACCGCATGAAAATCAGCATTGACACGGTCAGGAGTTATGTGCGGACCGTTTATGAAAAACTGCACGTGCATTCCCGCACTGAGGCAGTGGTCAAATATCTAAGGGGTTGAACCAGACCGCACTTGCCGGCAGGACCGCATGAACATGCGATATCCCCGGGGGGACTTGCCCCTTTTTTTTTGGAGCAACCCAAAGTAGCTTGCATTCATTGATCACACCTCCCAAAAAGTTGCCGGTCAAAAACCGTCCGGCGGTTTCAGGACGAAAACTTTGGTTGTTTCGGGTGGCGGCGGCATCCCTGCCACTGCTCCTGCTGGTTTTGCTGGAGGTCTCGCTCAGGATGGCCGGGTATGGATTTGATCCGCATTTCTTCACAAAAACTCAAGTTGGCGGGGCGAATTATTGGGTCCAAAATGACAGCTTCAGCTTTCGCTTTTTCCCACCCACCAATGCCCGGTTTCCAGGTTTGATCCGCATGGACGAACCTAAAAAGCCCGGCTGCATAAGGATATTCATATTTGGAGAATCCGCAGCCATGGGTGACCCGGAGCCGGCCTATGGCCCTGCCCGGTGCATGGAGATGCAGTTGCACCATCAATTTCCAGGAATCCAATTTGAAGTGGTGAATGTGGCCTTCACGGCCATTAATTCACATGTGATTCTGCCAATCGCCAGGGAATGTGCAAACCACCAAGGCGATTTCTGGATCATTTACATGGGAAATAACGAGATGGTGGGGCCATACGGGGCAGCCACGGTTTTTGGACGCCGGGCACCTCCACTGCCTTATGTCCGACTGGTTACCACACTGCAATCCTGGCGCACGGGCCAGTGGTTTGCATCGCTGTCTCGCCACTGGCAATCCTCCCAGGAAAATCGTTCCTCCTGGGGTGGAATGGAAATGTTCATCCACAATCAAATCGCCCCGGATAGCCCGTTGAGGAACAATGTCTATCGTAATTTTTCCGCCAACCTGGAAGACATTCTTCGGGCCGGTGTCCAGTCCGGGGCAAAAATAATCCTGAGCACAGTGGCCGTGAACCTTCGGGATTGCCCACCCTTTGCCTCGCTGCCCAATTCAAGCGTGAGCGCTGCCGATGACAACCAGGCGAAAGAGCTGGCGGATCAAGCCCGGCAAGCTCTTGCCAACGGTTCATCCCCCGCTGCAACACTGCTCTTCTCAGAGGCCGCAACAGCAGCACCCGGCGAGGCCAGTATCCAGTATGGCTGGGGTCATGCTTTGCTGGCCCAAGGCGAGACACGCGAAGCCCGAGTTCATTTGCAACTGGCCTGCGATGAAGATGCCCTGCCTTTCCGCACAGATTCCAAGCTGAATGAATTAATCCGGATGGAGGCAAAAGCCCATGCCACCGATGGCGTGACCCTGCTGGATGCCGAGCATATCCTGGCTGCAAACAATAGCGACGGCCTTTGCGGAACAGAGACCTTTTTTGAGCATGTGCACTTTGATTTTTCGGGCAGTTACCGGTTGGGCCGCGCCTGGGCGGCTCAAATCGGCTCCTTGATGAACTCCAAAATGACAAATGACTCTTGGCTCAGCCAGGAGGCCTGTGATGAAGCCCTCGGACAGTCTGATTGGAACCGAATCACCATTCTCAAACAAATGGCGGGCCGCCTTCAGCAAGCCCCCTTTACGAGCCAAATGAACAACACGGAACGTGAAAAACGGCTTTGGGAGCGGATCAACATTTTGAATTCAAATCTCGACGCAACCAACAAGATGCGGTCACGCCAGAATTTTGACGAACAAATCGAAAAGCACCCGGCTGATTTTGAATTGCTCATGAATTATGCCGTATTCCTTCAAGCGGTCGGGGACATGCCCGATTGCATCCAAACCTGGCAAAAAGTCCGGAATTTGGTGCCTTACGATTACCTGGCTTATTATCAACTTGGACGATTCCTCGGCTCCTCCGGCAATTCAATGGAGGCAGAAGCGGACTTGGACAAAGCCATCCTCATTCGGCCCAGCCTGACAGAAGCCTGGGATGATTTGGGTAATGTGCAGGCAGG
>DAIDJC010000008.1:28519-28773 GCA_027451565.1 Limisphaerales bacterium
CACGACCGCCTTGAAACAGAATCCTTTGGATGCCCAAATCCTTTTCCGGACAGGCCGGGTTTACAGTTTAATGCACCAAAACGCGCCCGCACTGGGGTATTATGAGAAAGCGGCGGACCTGAACCCGGAAAACTGGGAAATTCATTATGCCTTGGGTGGGTTGCTGGACCAATCAGGCGCCACATTCGAGGCCTTGCAACAATTTGAGAAAGCCACACGCATCAATACATCCAATTTTCTACTGCATTACAATT
>DAIDJC010000009.1 GCA_027451565.1 Limisphaerales bacterium
ATTGATTGGAGAAGACCGCAGAACGATCCTGGTGGCGGAGTGGGGCGAAGAACTGTTGCCCAGGGGATATTTGCAGGCGGACGAGACCCCGGTGTCGGATGAGTGTGTATCTGGATCATGGGTGGGTGGAAATAGATTCGAACTGGTGCAAAGGGGCGATGAGGCCGGTGGCATTGGGCCGGGAAGAACTGGCTGCATATAGGCAGCCCTGAGGCGGGGCCCAAAGTGGCGGCGATCGCCTCGATCGTGGAGACGTGCCGCCGATTGGACGTGAACTTGAGGGCCTATTTGATAAATGTGCTGCCCCGGCTTGGCGATTGGCCAACCACCCGGATGGCCGAGTTTACGCCCGCCGCTTGGAAAGCCGCTCACCTCAAAATCACTCGACATCCGCAGTCGGTCATACCCGGACTGCATCGCCGGAGAGGGTGGCTCACACGAATACGTTTTATCGGCCAGCAAAAGGGTTTCTATGGATCATCAGGTAAACAGCCCAAGCAATGCCCACAACGCCGATAGTGAATCCGGCGATGGTAATAAACAGGTTAAGGGATCGGACTTTTTTTGAGATGGATTCCAATTGTATGGCTTCTTGGGCTTGCAATTGATCCGAATGTCGGGCCAGGGCGGCGTTGATCTGCGTTTCGTCCTTCAATTCATGGGTCAGCCATATTCCCGGTCCCTCATCCTGCCACGATGCTGGCAGCCGTGCCAGAACCTCCGGGTTGGCCGGGTGGAACCCAAATTTTTTCCAGAAAGGCGACTGTTCCCGGGTCCACAGCCGAAACACACCATGGTTGGATGCCAGTGTCTGGATTCGATCCCAAAAAAGGCCTCGCGCGGGATCGGCCACTGAAAAATCAGAATATCCCTCACTATGAAGCAGGGCATGCTGGTTTTGGATTAGGATGCCGATTGTTCCCAAGACCCCCGATTCCAGGTTTTCCACCACTTGAAATTCGGTCAGCCTGCTTTCCAAGGTGTCCGGGTTGAGGCGCATTTCCTCCCACAGGCGTTTCAGGATGGGAAGATCATCCACATTTGCCCGCCGCACTCGCATAGAAGAAAAAGCACCCGGATTTACCATTGGAAAAGGAAGATAATTACGAACGGGCGGTCCATGCATGTTTCAATGCCAAGGATTCGTTGACCTGTTCGACTCCAGATGTTCCCAAACCCACCGGCAAAGTGAAGAAAAATCGGTTCAGCAAAGTGATGCACTCGGTGGCACGGCTGAGGCGAAGCCGGAAATCCAAGTTCTTGGTTCGCTTTAAAGGATATTATTTGGCTTGTGTCTGGCCACGGCGGTTTTTGGCCGGAAAAGAAGCGTCTTGGCGATGTCTTCCGGGTTTTTTACTTTGCCATGCTGCCAATAAATCCAGGAACCCAACCCGCCCAAGCCAAAGCAAAGCACATCCCACGGGTCCTCGACCCCGCTGTGCCATGCCAAAGGGCCGACAACTTTGCAAATCAAGGTCCAGATCACCAAGTGCCCTGCGATTTCCATGAACCCGGGAGGATGGTCATGACTTCTCAGCCCGGTCATTTTTTGAATCCATAAAACCACCGGCAAAGCGGCGGGTATCAAGAGGGTGTCATCCAGGTGGCCGTGCAGATAAGCCCAGACCCATGGATGAAGGACCTTGATGAAAGCGGGGAAATGCGGCAAAACCAGCAGCCGATTGGCTCCGTAAATCATCAACGCCAAATTGAATAAACGATCCTCCAGGTAGCCATAAGGCTTCATAAGGCCAGAAGGACCATTCCCGCAGCCACGGCCAGTAAAAATTTCATCAGCAATATCATTTCATCAGGTTAGTTAAATTCCTTTGCTTGTCAGGGATTTTAATGTTTCCCGAACCATCTTCACGGCACTTTGGCTGTTGGCATGAGTGGACCCATAAGCCGCCATGGCGTGAAGATTTTTCGAAATGACCCTTCAGAGGTCCTGTCCATCAAGGCTGAACAGGCGCCAGGCTGTAATGCATGGTGCGGGGCCTGGCAACAATATATTGTTCTTTCGCGAGCCGCGCCTCCTCATTTTCCAGCGCTTTAACCAAATCATCCGCCGCCGTTTGCACGGCTGGGTCATGATCCTTGGACAGCTTCAATTGGATTTCGCGCCATGCAAAATACCGCCATTGAATTTGTTGCCACACATGGTCAAACACGCTGTAGGATTGCTCCAGCATGGGCGTGTGGAATTCGGCCAGGTTGATGCCATGGTCCAATTCCTTGTCCGAGAAAACCCCGGTTTCCTGGCCGTTGATCATCAAACGGTAGGAATGGTGTTTCAACCCTGTCACTTGAAGGATTTCATTGTCCAGGGAAGAATAAAAATGACTTGCTGCCAGGGTGGCTTGCATCACTGTGTTGGTGTAGTTCCAGTCCATCTTGGGTGTGCTCCATGGAAAAGACATGGTCGCGGTGCGGGTGGCTTCGTAGGGAGGAAACTGGGGCCAGTCATTGTGGAGGGACACGATAGGGCAGGGCAGGGCCTCGTCCGTCTCATCCCATGAGAGACCATCGTCTGAAGTTTCAAGATGGCGCACGCGGGCGTGGTTCGCGGAAAGAACTTTGGCATTGGAACCATCCAGGGAAACCGACGATACCAGCGATGGGGCATTCCAAGCTTGAAGGATGGCTTGGGCCATGACCATTTCCCCTGCGGCTGATGGGTGAACCCGCCCGGGGAGGATTCCTTGTGCCAGCGTGGGATTTTGATTCATGACCTGCCGGACAACGTCCACCAGCGGACTGTTGGCATCTGCGCAGGTGAGGCCGTGATGGGCGGCCAAATCCTTGACAAAAGCCGAATAAATCTTCAGAACGCCATTGTAACCGCCCGGAAAATTGGGGGCAGTCGTGATGTCATCGTAGGCCGAGGGTTGTATCAGCACAATTCTTACCCCGGGAAGATGCGCCTGAAGCGATTCAATGATGTGTTCATACCCATTGGTGTAGGTGGAAAAAATATCCTGGTCAAAAGGACGGTACCTTGCGTCATTCATTCCCAGCATGATTGTCACGACGGTGGGTTTGTAGGGAAAGACATCGCGAGCCAGACGTTCATCCACCGGCCCGGCCCAACCGCCCGTCACCCGGTCCCCTCCCACGCCGGAATTGATAAAATCCACCCTCAATTTTGGGAACCTTGTCCGCACATAGGCCTGTATATCCGCCCCATAAAACCTCTGCTCCGTGATGCTGTCGCCATAAAAACAGACACGATCGCCGTCGTGTAGAAAAAATCCATCAGCATTCGGGTTGGAAGTGTCGGAAGCCTTCAACCGGGCTGAGCTGGAGGAAAAAATCAAAAAGGCGGCCGCCGCCCACCTGAATGTCAATGCAATGGAATTTTTCATGGTTAAATTCTTACCCCGCAACGTCAGAGGCGAAAAGCTTTTTTTGCGGATTGATTTTAAAATGGAGTTGATTCTCTGCTTTTGCTTGAAGAAAGATGGGAAAGGGCAAAGGGTGGATGTTTCCGGCTTGCGGGGTTGATAGCGCCAATCTCCTCATTCATCGCATTGATGGGCCTGGAGGTTTTGGAATGAGGGTTTGTTTGATCCTCTTTTGGGGTATGGGCGTATTTCCCTCAGCGCTGCCTGAAAAGTGGGGAGGGTGCTGCGGCCGGGGATTTTGGCCTTGGGCGAGGCGAAGCCGTCGGCGCATCCCGTAGCGGGCTGTAACGACGGCGACAAAAAAGCCCAAGGACAAAAGCGCCGCCGCCCGGAGGGTATGCTCCCTCGTCGCACCTGGCCAGACTGGCTTGGGCATGAAAACAGCATCCTTCCGAATTTTCAGAGAGGCTCTCAATTCCCTGTCAACGCTTCCCCAACGAGGCAAGGAAAGCAGAGGCGTTGGCTTGTTTCAGGTGCCAGAAATGAGGAGATTTTTGAGGCGCGAAAAGTTTCAAAAACCACATCACTTCCATGGCTCTGATTCACCCTTTGTCATTTTTATTGGGGGCAGGTGCGGATGAAGATTCGCCATTAAGCATGTAGGCAGTCTCCGAGGGCGAAATAATTGTAAAAACCAATTTCAGAAAGCATTCTAAAATGCGTTTATGTGGCGTCTTATTAAAATGGGAGCAAACTCGTGATTTCCAAACAGCCGGAATAAAAGGAATTTGGGAAAAAATGGAGTCACTTCTGACTGGCCAGGTCTTTTTGGATTTTTGCCACGGCGAGTTCCTTGGCCTTTGCCTCCACTTCCACCGTGAGCGGCCAACCCAGCCAGGCTTGAGGAAAATCTTTCGGGTCTATGTAGTCATGATGGCGCTCCGGCTTGGGCCCAGACCAGCCTTCCAGCGGGCTTGAGAGGTGGAAAAGCGGTTCGCGCTTTTTCCAGGTGGCTCGGGCGGCTTCCGTGGCATGATCCACATCCATGTTGTCGGGCAGGCAGCGATGATGGTGGGCGTCGTAAACCAGCGGCACCTCTTCGCTTTGACACAAAGGCAGCAAATCAGCCGGCGTGAAAGTCTTGTCATCATTTTCAACTGTCAGGCGCATTCGGGCGCGGGTCGAAAGTCTTTCAAGATTTATCCGGAAACGATCCAGCGCGGCTGGTTTGTTTCCATAGCCACCCCCGCCATGAATATTCACCGTGTCGGCATTGACCCACTCTGCGATTTCGGCCTGCGACTCAATATCTGCGATGGATCGCGCCAGGATATTTTCATCAGGTGAATTCAACACCACGAATTGGTCTGGATGGAAACCCGTCCGGATGCCGTGTGTCCGGGCAAAGTCACCGCAATCCTGAAATTGACGTACAATGGCCTGTGCGTTTGGAAGTTCCTCCACGCGATAGCCGATTGTGGGATGGGTTTTGACCGGCATGATGGGGCTGAGGATGCGAAATGAACCGATTTTGTGGACGGCACAGAACTGCAAGGCGGCAAGGAGGGCGCTGGCATTATGCTCGCAGAGCTGGGCCAGGCGCGCGAGTTGATCCCGACGCGCCAAGCGTTGCAGGGCTGTGGCAGTGGTGACGCGGAATTTGATGGGTTGCTCAAGAAACTGGCAACATAGCCCAAGCCGCAGGGGATCGGCTGCGGTGATGTTTTTTTTAATTTTGGATTTTGGCATTGGAATCGGGTGGTGAGCAAGACAGCGACTTGCGGGAACGGGCGCATGGATGTCAGGACCTCATCCACTGGATGTTTCAACTGGGTGAAGTTGAGCTTTTCGCTGTGCCAAGGATTTTGAATGGGAAATGCTTGGGGCGGGTTTCCTCAGTTCTTCCAGTTTGGAAGCGAGGTCGGAGATATCCTCAACAGGCACGGCGCCGATTTGCTGGAAGGTGTCCCGGTAGGCGGGCATGGCACGTCCACCGGCCAGAATGGCGACATTCCCGGGCAACAATTCGCGAAGCAATTTAAATTCGTCATGCAGGCGCGGATCATCGCCGGGATACACGAGGCTGAGCGCGACGGCACGCGCCTGGGCGTGGCGCGCCGCGCCGGCGATTTCCGGCGCCGGAAGGTTTGCCCCGAGATAAATAACCTGCCAATCCAAGTGCGACGCCGCAGCGGCCACCAGTAGTGCGCCCAATTCGTGAATCTGGCCTGCCGGGGTGGTCACCACCAAACGCGGGGATTGGGCGGCTTCGCCAAAAGGCTTGGTGGAGTTTAGTAAAAACGATCGCAGCACGGCTGTGGCGAGGTGTTCATGGGCGACCGAGATGGAGCCTTCGACCCACATTTCGCCAATTCGTTGGGATAACGGAGCAATGACCTGCTGTAGCAGTCCCATGACGCCCAGAAGCATCGCACCGCGCTTGAGGGCGCTTTCAAACGCCTTGGAATCAAAAGATTTTATCGCAGCGAGACATTCCACGGCGATTGAATTCAAGGAGTCCGGGGTTTCAGGCAGGGTGGGGTTGGAGAACGGAATGGGGCTGATGGTTTGCGCTGCCAGTTGGCGCAACTTCTCTGTGGGCCATTGGGCAATCAAGCCAATGTTATGTCCCGACCGGGCCACAGCGCCCAACAATTTCAGTCTTTCCACCTGCTCATCCGAATAAAGCCGCCGGTTGGTGACCGTGCGAACCGGTCTGACGGCATCATAACGTTGTTCCCAAATCCGGATAACGTGGGTGCTCAGTCCGGTGAGCCTGGACACTACCCGGATAGGATGAGCTGCGTTGGACATATAAATAGACAAAAACTATACATTAAGTGATGCATTGTCGAGTTGGATATGAATTTAAATCGCAAAATATTGATTAATAATGAAATAAATTGTTTAAAATGCGGATATTGGAAAAAGGTTTGACAGTTCTATAAACTTAGACAAGTATTAGACAGTTGTTTTTGCATCCCAGCCATGCGCTGTTGATCTGATTCGGTGACCTGATTTCAAATCAGACAAAAATGCGGGCGCGCTCAAGCCTTTCTTGGTAAAAATGTAGGGAAGGAAGCTTGGGAGTTGAGAGATTTTGCCTGGTCGTAGAATGTTGAGCTTGGCATGTGTATTTGCCTGGAAGGAACATTGTCCCGCTTGGGGTCGGTCCAGCCAATTTGAATCTCTGAGGCGAGAGGATTGCCTGCAATTTGTGGGAAAATGAATCAATGAACCAGTGGCGTTTCAAACTGTTGTATGACGGCGAGTGTCCGCTATGTCGGCGGGAGGCAAGATTTCTTGAAAAGCGCAATCGGAATGGCCGGCTGGCATTCGAGGATATTTCCGCAACCGGCTTTGATCCGGCTGTTTATGGGGTGAGCCAACAAGAATTGATGCGTGTCATCCACGGAGTTTTCCCGGATGGACGCATGGTCAAAAAAATGGCGGTTTTTCGTGAGGCCTACCGGGCGGTTGGGTTGGGATGGCTGCTGGCACCCACAGGATGGCCGGGTTTGAGATGGCTGGCCGACCGTGGATATGAATGGTTTGCGCGCAACAGACTGGCCATTGGCGGATTTCTGGGAAGGCAATGTGAATCGGGCGGTTGCCAGAATCCCCGATCTGATCCCAATCGCAAATAGCGGGACATGGCTGAGAGAAACAACACAGGAATGACCGTTTTCGGCTGCTATTTTAAGGATGCAAAATGCGGGGTGGCCAAAATGAGGCAAGTAATCAAAAGAGGGAAGGGATGATTAGCGGACCGTGAATGATAAAACCATAGAAGCAAAAAACCACAACACCGCCGTTCGGTCGAACAGCACAGCGGTGATGGTGGCTCGGGAGATTATGAAGTCCTATGCGGGGCGGCCTGTATTGCGCGGAGTTTCCCTGGAGGTCTTTGCTGGTGAACGCCTGGCCCTGACCGGGGCATCCGGCAGCGGCAAATCCACACTGTTGAACTGTCTTGGGGGCGTGGATCGTCCCGATTCGGGGAGTATTCGCTTTAAAAACGTGGCCATGGAAACGCTTGATGCGGATGGATTGACCGAACTGCGGCGCCGCGAAATAGGCACCATATTTCAGTTTTTCCATCTTTTGCCGACTCTAAACGTGGCGGAGAATGTGGAGTTGCCGCTGCAATTGAACGGGGTGCCGGCGGCGGAGCGTGACCGCCGGGTCCTTTCGCTGCTGGAGCGTGTGGGCGTGCACGGGCGGGCGGAGGCCTATCCCGGGCAGCTTTCCGGTGGTGAAATGCAGCGTGTGGCGATTGCCCGGGCGCTGGCCCACAAGCCTGCGGTTTTACTGGCAGATGAGCCGACCGGCAACCTGGATTCACGCAATGGAGCAATCATCCTCGAATTACTCCGTGAGATTTCGGATGAGACTGGCACGGCGTTGGTGCTGGTGACGCACAGCGTGGCGGCGGCGCAGATTTGCCATCGTGAACTGTCGCTTTGCGATGGGCAGATTGGCGGGGGTGGCGTCAAGGATTGACATGGCGGGAATCAATCCATCCGTACTGCGCCTGCTTTGGACGCGCTTCGCCTGGCGGCACTGGAAGATGTCGCCTGTCTCCTCCTTTTTATTGCTGTTGATCCTGGCCACCGGTGTGGCTGCGTTTTTTTCCATCCGGCTCGCAAACCTGGCCGCGCTGGAAGGTTTTAAAAACTTCACCAGCCTGATCACCTCCCAGAGCGATGGCATTATCACCGCCCCGGTGGGCAAGTTGTCGGATGCCATCCTTCCAGAGTTGCGCCAATTGCTTGGCAATCTGCCGGTGAATTTGGTGCCGGTGCTGGAAACCAGCGCCGTTGAGCCGGGCGCCTCAGAGCCTCAGGCGATCGGTTCGCGCCCGACTTTTCAACTGGTCGGTTTGGATTTGCCGGCCCTGATGAACCTGGACGGCCAGGCTGATCATGAACCGGGCTGGTTTGGTTCCGGCACGAGCAGCCGGACGAATCAATCGCCCAACGGTTTTTCCACCATACTGCGCGATGGCATATCCGTTTTTGTAAACCCGTTCCTGGCGGGGCAGAAAGGTTTGAAGGTTGGGTCGCCTCTCACGTTGGTGATCAACGAGCATGAAGTAACATTGCGGGTTGCCGGCAATATTCCCACGGTTCCGGGTCAGGCAGCGGCGCCGCCCGACCTGCTCATCATGGATTTGCCGGCTTTGCAACGATTGACCGACCAACCCGGACAGTTGGACCGGGTGGAATTCGTGCTGGAAGAAGGCCCGCATCGAGAGGAACAGTGGCAGCAGGCCAGGCAAAAGCTGGAGTCGGCCAATCCTGCGGGCCACCCCCGGTGGGTGGTGGGTTCCCCGTCAACCCGTAGGGCGGCCGCAGCCACCATGACCGGCGCTTTTCGTTTAAACCTGACCATTCTATCGCTGCTGGCTTTGCTAGTGGGACTTTACCTTGTTTTTCAGGGATTGGATGGCGCGGTGGTTCGCCGTCGGGGTGAAATTGCCGTGCTGCGCTCATTGGGCGTCACCTCGGGCCAGATTCAAGTCGCGTGGCTGGTGGAGGCTGCGTGCATGGGGCTGGCGGGGGGAGCGATCGGGCTGGTCTTGGGCTGGGTGGGGGCCCAGTTTGCGGTGAAAATGGTCACGCGCACCGTGAATGCGCTTTATTTTTCCAGCTCCGCGCATTCAGCGCCGTTTGATTTTGGCGAGGCAGGCATGGCACTGGCTTTGTCCCTGGTGGCAGGTCTTTTCGCGGGGTGGCGGCCTGCGCGCGCAGCGGCCAACACGCCGCCCGCCCAAATTGCCGTCCGGGCCGGGGCCGTTCCTTATCCCGGTGGAATGCTGTTGCGCCAGCCGCAGTTGGGTTTCCTGCTTGCGATCCTTGGAACCGTGCTCATCTGTTTTCCACCAGTGCGGCTTGCTGGTGGCGGGCGATTACCCGTGGCGGCTTATGGCGCAGCCTTGTGCTGGATTTTTGGTGCCGGGATTTTTTCCGGCTCCTTCCTGTCATGGTTGGGCGGGAGCCTGTCTCGATTTCAAATCAATTCAGTCCCGCTGCGGTTGGCGTGCAGTCACCTGCGCGAGCCCAGCGGACGGCACCGGCTTCTTGTGGCAAGCCTGGTCTGTGCGATTGGCATGACAGCCGGCATGGCAATACTGGTCGGCAGTTTTGACGCCACCATGCGAGGATGGATTGCCCGGACCTTTCAAGCAGACCTCTATATTTCCAGCGATGGCGCCCAAACCGCGTCATCTTCCAGCCGCATATCCCAGCCAACGTGGAGGCAGGTTGTGACCCTTCCGTGCGTGGAGCGCGCCAATATCATTCAAGTGATGGATATCAAGCTTGGGGGAGCGAGCACCTTGCTGGTGGGAAACAGACTCTCGTTCTTTCGCGATTATGCCCATCCGGCGTGGGTTCAGCCACCGCTCAGTGACGAAGTGTTTGATCCCGCCCGGAACAGCCGGCTGGCCCTGGCGAGCGAGGCTTTTTCCGAGCGATTCCAACTTCATCGCGGCGACGAGGTTCGCGTGCCCACTCCGGGTGGATTCCAGCGTGTGACACTTGCGGGGATTTTTTCTGATTATGGCAATGAACGGGGATCGCTTTTGATTGAACAGGGGCAATTCGCACAATGGTATGGAAATGAACTTGCCGCGAGCCTGATCCTTGCGCTCAAGCCGGGCTGGGATGCGGAAGCGGTGCGTGCAGAGCTGCGCGCGGGGCATCCCGGCCTGGGGGTGTTCACAAGCAGGTACCTGCGCGGCGAGTCGCTTCGGATTTTTCACCAGACCTTCGCCGTGACCTACGCCTTGGAATTGATAGGGGTCGTGGTTGCCATCGCGGGGCTGGCTTTCACAATGGCGAGCCTGCTCTGGGAACGTCGCAATGATATGAACACCTTGCGGGCGCTTGGCCTGAGACGCGGGGAACTGGCGCGGGCGGCGGCGTGGGAGGGCGCGCTCACGGCGGTGGCAGGAGTATTTTGGGGGCTGGCCGTGAGCCTGGCCCTGGGTTGGCTCCTGATTTACCGCATTAACAAGCAAACCTTTGGATGGACCTTGCAGACCGCCCGTCCCTGGGGACAGCTCTGCGCCCTGGCCTTGCTGGTGCTGTTCAGCGCCGTGGTGGCCGGTTGGTGCACCGGGAGATGGGGCGCGCGCCTCCCCGCTGAACGGGAGGAATGACCATGAACTCAAAAAGGATCAGTTTTAATTCGACCAAAGTCTTTGTCATCCGCTTTGGCGCAATGGTAATGTTGATGGGTTGCTTGAGCCGTGCCGCAGGGTTTTCAGGCCAGACCAAGGATGGATTTGCCATTCCTCAACCGGGCCGCCACTTCGTTTTTCCGCGCGATCATGGCAGCCACCCGGATTTTGCCATCGAATGGTGGTACATCACCGGGCACCTGTCCGCGCCCAATGAGAGGCAATTTGGTTTTCAAGCCACCTTTTTCCGCCTGGCGCTTGCGCCGCCTGGCGCCGTAGTGCGTTCCTCATCCGCCGCATTTGGCAGCCAGCAAATTTACATGGCGCACATGGCCTTGGTGGACAAAAACTCCGGCAGGTTTGTCTATCAGGAAAGGTTGAACCGCGACGGATGGGATGCCTATTCCTCCACCAACACCCTTGATGTGCGAAACGGAAACTGGTCACTCAGGCTTCTGTCCGGGAAAACAAATGATTTTGCCAATGATTCTGACAATGTTTCTGAAAAAATTGAGTTGCAGGCCAGCATAGGCGCAGACGCCAGCTTTGATTTGGATTTGAAACCCCAGAAACCGCTGGTCGTATTCGGCGTGGATGGCGTCTCCCGCAAAGCATCAGACCCCGCTGCGGCGAGTCATTATTTGACCTATCCGCTGCTGGCTGTGAAAGGCTGGCTGAATCCCGGGGAAACCAACCTGGCCGTTGCCGGGCAGGCTTGGATGGATCATGAATTCAGCAGCAGTCAGCTCGGGGCGGGCCAAGTAGGATGGGATTGGCTAAGCCTGCAACTTGAGGACGGGAGGGAATTGATGGCTTACCGCATGCGACGCAACGATGGTTCGACCGATCCATTTTCCACCGTGGCGTGGATAGACCAGGCCGGAAAGGTTCTCCAGGTGGGCCCACGGGATTTCAAGTGGACGATCCTGGACCATTGGCACAGCACGCATACACAGGCTGACTACCCTTCGCTGGTGAAGTTGGAGGCCCTCAATCCGTTCACTGGCAGGGTGGAAACGTTTATTGTCCAGCCTTTTGTGGCGGATCAGGAACTGGCGGGCCGATCAGGGCAGGCAGCTTATTGGGAAGGAGCCAGCAGGGTGTTGGATGTCAATAAAAAGCAAATTGGGCTGGCTTACATGGAGCTTACCGGGTATGCAAAAAGCCTTAATGGCAGATTGTAACCGGCGCTCATCCAAAAAATGAAAAATGCATTGGCTTATATTGGTTCATGAGTGAGCGCATACCCATTTTTCCGCTTGGTGTGGTGGTTTTTCCCGGACAGGACCTGAACCTGCATATTTTTGAGCCGCGTTACAAGCAATTGATCCAAGACACGGCCAAGACAAAAATGCCTTTTGGCATTCCCGTTGTTTTGGAAAAAACCATTGGGAATTGGGGGACATTGGTGGAGTTGGTTGAAATCGCCAACGTGGAGGCGGATGGCCAGATGGATATCCGGACCAGGGGCCTGCGGATTTTTCGAATTCAACAGTTGCACGCAACGCATCCCGGAAAATTATATGGCTCGGCAGACGTGGAATACCCGTCGGAAAATATGGCGGGAGATGCCAAGGTGATGCGGGCCGTCGTGGCGGGAATCCGGAAACTTCATGCGCTGTTGAAGGTGAGGAAGTCTTTTTCCAAACCACTGGCCGAGCTCACGAGCGGCGATGTGGCTCAGCATGCCGGGTTGTCGCTCAAGCAGGAGTATGAAATGCTGGTTTTGATGGATGAAGGTGAGCGGCAAAAGTACCTGCTTCGCCATCTGGAAAAAGCGCTGCCGGTGGTGGCTCAAATGGAGTTGCTCAAGGAAAAGGTCAAGCTCAATGGCCATTTCAAATCCATTCCCGGTTTGGAAGCCTGAGCCGTGGTCGGTATGGAATATAGGATTTGATTCCGGATTTGGCTGAAACACGCCTGCAAACCATCTGCAACCCGGGTCTGTGGTTGCGCGCGAGTGTGCCGGGAAAAGGATTTTGGATTTTTTATCGCATTTATTTCATTACAAATCCATTTGACACAAAA
Source organism: Limisphaerales bacterium (assembly GCA_027451565.1). GTDB lineage: Bacteria > Verrucomicrobiota > Verrucomicrobiia > Limisphaerales > UBA11358 > UBA11358. Next base: position 12,559 of record DAIDJC010000009.1, read on the forward strand.
GCCGGTCTGGTTATCTTGATTTAAACATATATGGCGGATTTACCTTCAAACAATCCATTGCCGGGGGCTCCCACCGGGGCAGAGCCCTTGAAGAAATCAACGGGCAAAGTGCAGCCCAAAAAGGAGACGGTCCGGATAAATCTTCCGCCCAAGCCCACGGCTGCGCCCACCATCAAGCTGCCCACGTTGCCGCCCGGCGGCCCGACCGGTGCTCCCAGTCCGGCTTTTGCGGCCTCCAAGCCAACTTCTGCCCCGCCCAAGCCCGCCACAGCGGCGCCTGCGGTGCCCGGGACGTCCACCCCCACCAAAACCGGCGCAGCTCCCGTTTCAGCCCAGCGTCCCGCCGCCGCCCAGCGCCCAGCTGCCAGTTCTGGTTCATCTGCCATCAAACCCATTGACACCATGCTCATCTATGCAGCCGCCGTGGCTGGATTGGTTTCCGTGGGCTGTGTGGTTTGGGTGTTCCTGACACTCAAAGGCGTTGTGGAAAATTTCACAAGCTGATTTTTTGGAGCTTATTTTTAAAATATTTTTGGAATAATCATTTACCCGCCCGCTTTTTATGGCATCACCACTTATCGTCACGCTCAACCAGGCTAATTTTGAAAGCGAAGTCTTGAAATCCAGCGCGCCAGTCTTGGTGGATTTTTGGGCCGAATGGTGCGGTCCATGCAAGATGATCGCCCCGGTGCTTGACGAGTTGGCCCAGGAATTTCAGGGCCGCTTGAAAATTGCCAAGGTTGACGTGGATCAAAACCAGGTTTTGGCCACGCAGTTTCAAATCAATTCCATTCCCACACTGCTGGTCTTTAAAAACGGACAGGTGACGGAGCACATGCTGGGAGCGAAAAGCAAGCGCGACCTGAAAGCCTCCCTGGACCGGGCCTTGGCCTGATTTGCGGGTATGTCCTGGTTGGTCACTCCCGGTTCGTTGAATCGCCGGGCAGAGTTGTATGATCAACTGGGTTCCATGATTGCTGCCGGTGTTCCCCTTTTGAAAAGCCTCGAAATGGCGGGACGCCAAAGCAGGTCCGGCGCGACCCGGCGATATCTCGCCCGTCTGGCTGGGGAGATCAATGCAGGATTTACTCTCACCGATTCCATGGCCCGTGTTCATGGATGGCTGCCGGAATTTGACCGTGCGATTTTATCCGTGGGTGAACAAAGCGGAAGGCTGGACAGCAGCTTCAAATTGCTTGGGCAATTCTGCGCGGCCCGCTCCCGGATTATCCGGGACACCATTTCCGGGATGTTCATGACATTGGTCACCCTGCATGTTTTTTTGCTTATTTTTCCCCTGGGTTTACTGATTCAATTTGTGGTGGACGGGTTCATGAACCAGCATGGGGCGTCGTTTTTTCCATTTTTGTTGGAGAAGGGCCTTGTTTTTGGTGGATTGTACGGGGCGGTTTTTTTCCTGGTTTTTGCCTGCCAGGGGCGGCGTGGATTGCAGTGGCGTGCGTTTGTGGAGAGCCTCTTTCAATTTGCGCCGTTTTTGAGGACGGGCCTGCGGTCGCTTGCCTTATCCCGGCTCTCGGCCTCGCTGGAAGCGCTTTTGAATGCCGGGGTGAATGTGACTCGGGCCTGGGAAATTGCCGCGGGGGCGGCCGGGTCCCCGCGCTTGCTGCGGGAGGTTCAATCCTGGCCTCCGCAATTTGAGGCGGGAGAAACACCCTCCGGGCTCATCAACCAGTCCCGATGTTTTCCAGAAGTGTTTGCCAACCTCTACCAAACCGGTGAAATCAGCGGCAAACTGGATGAAACCCTTGGTCGTTTGCAGGTTTATTACCAGGAGGAGGGTTTCCGGAATTTAAAACTATTTTCACGCATTCTTAACGGGGTGATATATGCCGCCGTGGTGATCACGGTGGCCATTAATATCATCCAATTCTGGATGCATTATTATGCGGCGGCATTGTCCGCAGGCGGATGATGAATGAATATCACTGAAATACAATCCAACGGGGAACTACGAGCGCATGAATTTCCGGTGGTGGCGTCCAAGTCTTTCCTGGCGCACGCAGGTGTCTGCCCACTGCCCCGAAGGGTGGCCCATGCCATTTCCCAATGCGCCCTGGAAGGCACGCTTGGGGACCAGGAAACAACGATGCATCATCGCCTGGCGGAGGCCCGGCGGCTGGCTGCCCGGCTTCTCTCCTGCCAGGAGTGCGAGGTCTCCCTGGTGGGGCCCACGTCACTGGCCCTGAGTTACATTGCGTCCGGATTGAATTTCCGCAAGGGGGACAACATTCTCATTTACCAGGATGATTATCCATCCAACGTTTATCCGTGGATGGCCCTGGCTGCCAAGGGTGTCCAGGTCCGGTTTTTAAACACCCGGGGGCTGGGGATGATCCGTCCCATGGACGTCATGGGGCAGGTGGATGAAAACACGCGCCTGGTGGCGCTGGCTTCCTGTCATTTCATCAGTGGCTATCGCATCAATCATTCGGCAATTGGAAAGTATTTGCGCGAACGCGGGATTTTATTTTGCCTGGACGGCATACAAACTGTGGGAGCCTGGCCCACGACGGTGGAGTACGTGGATTTTCTGGCTGCGGATGCGCACAAATGGATGCTAGGCCCGTGTGGCGCGGGCATTTTGTACGTGCGTGATGCTCTGCGGGACAGGCTCAACCCACCCATCCACGGATGGCACAATGTCTTGTCGCCCCATTTTGTGGCCCAGGAGGAGATTCAATTTCAACCGGATGGACGAAAATTTGAAGTGGGCACACACAATTTGCTGGGGGTGACAGGCTTGATCGCCGCGATGGAATTGATCCTGGAAATGGGCGTGGACAACATCGCCGGAGACTTGGCGGCCAAAAGGACGTGGCTGGCGGAGGCCTGTCAGGCCAAGGGATACGAGGTTCTGAACCCGCGCCCGGACAAGGACAATATCAGCGGAATCGTTTCCATTCACCGGTCGCAAATGGATTTTGGGCAATTGCACCGGCAATTGGCAGAAAACGGAGTGGTGGCGTCCTTGCGCCAGGATCGGCTTGGGCGCCAGTTTCTGCGCTTCTCGCCGCATTTTTACTGTTCCGATGCGGATTTGCAAAAGGCCGTGGCCCTTCTGTAAGCCATTTCTGAAGGGGCTGGCAGTCGCTGATCTTGAGGGCGCATCGAATGCGCTTCTGATGCGGCGGCCGCACTATTCCCGCAGACTGAATTCGCGGATCATGGTTCGCCACCAGGGAGCCAGTTTTTCTTCCGGAGACAACCACGCCTTGGAATGCAAGTGCACCATGAGGTTTTGATCGGCCAGGATTTTCGATCGTTCGTGGCTGGCCAATTTATCAGGACCTTCGGCAAGAAGCCGTTCGCCCAAGGTCCGAACCTCAGGGGTCCCAGCACCCAGGCGTGTGAGTTGGGAGGCGTAACCCGGGTTGAGCTGCTTTTCGCGAAGCAAAGAAACGTGAATGGCATTTATGTAAGGATCCAGGATTGCGTCTGCGATGCCAGCGAAAGGCCTGCGTGGACGGCGGTCTTCGGTCAGGTCGCGAATGCGCAATCTGGAGCGGAGGGAGACGATTTCCTGGGGGGGACGGGTTTCTTCCGGTGTGAGGAACAGACCTATTTTTTTCATGGCCAACCCCAGGCTGCGCCTGCTGGTGAGCACACTGATGGGGATGGAAAAGACCAAGCCTGCCAAAACCGGGGTAAACCACCAGAAAAGTGTGGGGTCCAGACCCCACATGGCCAAGCCCCAAACCGCTCCGATCAACACATGGCCCCAATGCCTTTGGGCGGCGTAACTCCAGGTGGTGCCATCGGCATCGCGTTTCTGGGCTGTCCAGCCCACCGTGATGCCGCCGATATTGGTGAGGACGAAGCGGGTGTGCCAGAGCATGAGCATGGGGGCGTGGAGGGTTGAGAAAACGGTCTCGCCCACCACACCCAATGTGGCACGGATGATCCCGCCAAATTCCATGCATCGTTCCCTGTCCAAAGCCAGGTCCAGCAGGGACAAAGCCTTGGGCAGCATGATGACAACCATGCAGATGACAAAGATGAGCAGGGCGTGGGCGGTGCCTGTCCAGTTGGCGAGGTAGGGGTTGAAGGCTTCGACCGAGAGGGTGGACAGGCCGGTGTATTGCTGGTACCAATAAATCCAATTGAAAACCAGTAGGAACGCCAGCCATAGAGGGCCTGCAAGGTAGCCAAAAATGCCCAGGAGCAGGTGGACGCGGCTGACGCCCCTCAGGCCTTTGGCAAACAATACCAAGCTGTGTTGAAGGTTGCCCTGACACCAGCGCCTTTCCCGCTGTGCGTTTTCGATCAGAGCCTGGGGAGCCTCCTCATAGCTGCCCTCCAGGTCGTATGCCATCCAGACCTTCCAGTTTTCCCGCAGCATCAGCGCCGCTTCCACAAAGTCATGGCTCAGTATCTGCCCGCCAAAGGGCTTGCGCCCGGGTAACTGTGGCAGGTCGCAGTATTGCATGAAAGGCTCCGTGCGGATGATGGCGTTGTGTCCCCAGTAGTTTCCCAGGTCCAGGGCCCAGTAATTCAGCCCGGCTATGAAGACCGGCGCGTAAAGACGGTTGGCAAACTGCTGGATCCGCCCGAATAACGATTCCGCGTTCACCAGGGCCGGCACGGTTTGTATCAAGCCCACCGTGGGATGGGTCTCCATGAGCCGCACCAGATTCACCAGGGTTTCACCCCTCATCACGCTGTCTGCGTCGCAACAGACAAAATACCGGTACCGCCGCCCCCAGTTGTTCAGAAAATCCCGGATGTTCCCGCTCTTGCGCTCCTCGTTAAATAGCCGGCGGCGATAGTAAATCTTGCCGAGTGCGTTCAACTCGCGGGCCAGCTCCTGCCAGCAGCGCTCCTCCTCCACCCATTTGTCCAGGTCCGTGGTGTCGCTGAGTATGAAAAAATCAAACTCTTCCAGGTGGGGGGTCTGCGCCAGGGAAGTGTAAACCGCGCGTAAACCTTCAAGCACCCGGACGGCATTTTCGTTGTAAATGGGAAAAACAATGGCGGTGCTCACTCCACGGATGTCCTTTTGGCGGCAGTCCTTCAGCGCTGTGATGCGGCATCGTGTGCCAAGCCTGCGTATGCAAAAACCGTAGATTCCATGCATCGAACCTATGGCAGAAAGCAAAAAAAGAATGACAAAGAGGGCCAGCAGCAGGGTGCGGGAGGAGGACCATCCCGTGCGCCACAGGAGGTCCGCAAAAATCAGCGAAACGAGCCCGGTCAGCAGGAAGGCGGAGGAATAGAAGGTAAAAAGACGGAGCCCGCGGCGGGCTGGCATCATGGGCTCAGTGAGGGAAATGATGCGTTCAGCCATTTTTAATATGGTGAGTCACCCAAAACAAGCCGACCAGGAGAAGGGCCAATAAAAGCCAGGCCGCGGCCATTCGCACATAGGGATATTTGCCCAGATTGGTCAGGGTAGTAATGGGGCCAAGGTCCAGGGGGCGGGGGGTCATCTTGGAAATTTGAAAGTCCGGGCCTGCCAGAAGGAACGTTTCCCTCATGGCCATGACAAATTCCTCGGGCCAGGGGCCAGGGCGAAGGAATTGATCCTGCCATCTGCCGGGCATGTCAGCCAGGAGCAGCGCCAGGCGACCCCGCGTGGAAAGCATCTGGTCGGAGTTGGTGGGGGAGGCTTGCAGGACCTGCCCAAACCAGTCCGTCACCAGCCGTTCCATTTCCTCCACGGCCAGTTCCGTGGCCGAGCGCCCGGTCTCGACGGGCGCCCGCAGTTTGGCTTGCTCCAGCACCCGCAGCACCAACTGCCCGAGCAATGGCTTGTTGCGAATGCGTAAGGCATGGAAATAGTTCTCAACTTTGGCATAGGCCGCGTTCCACTCGTTGAGTGACCGCCCAGCGATGGCCCCGGAAGCGTCCGTGAGATTCTTCAGTGCGGGTTCCATAAAAAAGTCCAGGTTTCACTGGCAATTTCCTTGCCGCGGTGAAGGGTGCACCTTAAATCCACGGGATCATGGTTCCCGGGCTTGGGCACCATGGTCAGAAAGACTCTCCAAGAACCTTCAAATGGATTCCATACCACGTAGTTGTCTGCGATCGTTGCATTATCGCTGCAATTGGCGATGGATGTGGGGGGCTGGTTCTCGGGAATCGTGCTGAGGTCCGGCCCCTCGAAATCAATGACAAATTGCCGCGATCCTGCAAAACGGGCGTCCACTCCCTGGCGTGTGGCCACCACTTTGTCCATCGAGAGTTTCAAGTCGGTTTCCCGCGTCCATTCCATCGTATAGCCAAAATGATAAGGGTGCATCGGCTCCGGTTTCACTTTGGGATCCCAAAAGGCCACGATGTTGTCCAGGCCCTCGTAGGTGGTGCTGAGTTCCACCAGGTGCAAATTGCCATCACCCCAGTCCCCGTGCGGCATGATCCATACACTGGGGGTGAGTTGGTACTGGTTGAACAAGTCCTGGTAGGCGGAGAAATTGCGCTCCCGCTGCAACAGGCCAAATCCTTTGATGTCCGGGGCGTGGAAAACCTGGTGCCGCATTGAAGGCGGATTGTCCAAAGGCCGCCAAAACACCTCCCCATTGCCCATATGCACCAGCAGCCCGTCGGTGTCATGGACTTCGCCCCGGTAATCATCGGGTTTCCGGTCCGAATCCTTGCCGAACCAAAACATGCTGGTCAATGGGGCCAGGCCGAGGGTGAGAACGGGCTTGGTGTCCGCCTGAACGGCATGCACCAGATTGGAGGTTCTCAAATACAATATGGCATCCACATCGCATACCGTGGTCTCCCCGGGATGCACAAGGAATTCGTAGGCCCCCACGCACCGGACACTGTCCAGTATGGCATACAAACGCATTTCAGTGTCGTCCAGATTCGGCTTTCCCAGCCACCAGTCGGTGAATATGGGAAATTCCTCGGGCCTGTCGCCTTCACCGCAGTTGATGGCCAGGCCGCGGGCCGATTGGCCGTAGCGCTGTCCGTGGCCCAATAGCCGGAAATAACTGGCACCAAGGAACGCCCCCAACTCGTCAAACTGGTTGGTCTGATTGAGGGGGTATAAAATCCTGAAACCTGCATACCCTGTCTTGGCGGGGATTTGCCGGGCAAGGTCCCCCATCTTGCCGTAGTCAAAGAAATCCTGAATGAACCGTATGGGTTGGGTGTGTGTCAGGGTGAATTCATTAATGTGAACCGGTTCGGAATAAAGGTAACCCGGATGAAAAAATTCCACCCGGAAGGGAAGGTTTTCCGAGGTCCACAAAGCGTGATCTCTTCGAAACCGGATTTCCCGGTACTTGTCATAATCCAGGTTATCGGCCTGAAGAACCCGGGGCAAATCCACCCGGGGCGAATGGAATGGTTCCAATGCCCGTTCGTAGGCCTTGTGCGCCACATAATCGAGATTGACCTCCGCAGATTCAGCCGCCAGAACGGATGAACCCGGCAAAAGACTCGTTCCCATAATCAAAAGACACCAAATCTTGCGCATCCCCATCAGGAGAAACCAAAACCGGACATTTTGCAAGCATGCTGCATGAATGGTTGTTGTCATTTTTCACCCGTGTATCATCCCCGAAAAGGGGCCAGACCCGGGTCTGACCAAAGCTATTTTGAAAATATCCCTAAAAACATGGGTTCAACCACGAAGGACACGGATTTACGTGGGTCAAAAAACTTGTTTCTTAAATCCACGTCAGGCTCACCGCTTTTTTCTCCCTCTCCACCAAAAGCCTTTTGGTCGGAAATTGCCGGGGAGGCGTGGAACTGGGATTTTGGCACAGTAATGTGTTCAGTATTCCTCTTGAATGTGAGTGATCTCCCCGCTACCCCCGCTTGGCTGGCAGAGCGAGGAAACCCGAGTCGCCCGGTTGTTTCTTGCGCTTGAGAAAGGCGGCTGCCATGAGCTCTGCGACCGGCTTGATTACACGAGGGTTTAACGATTTCCGGGTTAAAAATCTGACCTGCAGGGCGTTGCATCCGTGCCCATACGCGTCGTCGGTGTCTTGGTTGGCTCATTCCAATAGGTATGCTCCTGCAAAACCGGAAAATCAGTTCGCGACTAATGCCATTGCAGGGTTATGGGTGCAGGCCGGGTGACCGCACTCGGTGATGGTTGTCCCCCTCTTTTCGATGGGCGACCATCTGACGAATAATAAGGCGGTGTTGCGGCAGGCTGGCTTGGGAGCTAAAATTTTTGTTGACAAATAAAACAATTGTTTGAATTATTTGTTTTAAACATGAATGTCAGGTCTTCCTTGGCTGATGGCAAAGAGCATCAGGATGCAACGCGTCGTCATCTTTTGGAGGCGGCAGGCGAGGTCTTTTCGGAGCTCGGATTTCAAAATGCCACGGTGCGAGAGATTTGTCACCGGGCAGGTGCCAATGTGGCGGCGGTGAACTATCATTTTGGCGACAAAGAGACACTTTACCTGGAGGTTTTGCGCCATGCACATCATAAAGCCTTGGAAAAATACCCGCTGCTGCTGGACGCCCAGGAATCAGCCTCTCCTGAGGAAAAACTGAAGTGCTTTATTTTGTCGCTGCTCTCCCGGATTTTTGACAAAGGTCCCAATTCGTGGCACGGGAGGTTGATGTCGCGTGAAATGATTGAACCGACTCATGCTTTGGATTCGCTGGTGCAGGAACGAATCCGCCCGATGTCGGAAGTTCTCCTGGGGATCATTGCTGAAATCCTGGACTGTCCGCCCACGGATGAGCGGGTGGTGGCCAGCGCTTTCAGCGTTCTGAGCCAGTGTGTTTTTTACAAACATTGCCGTCCGTGCGTGGGGTCGCTTTTCCCTGGACTTTTGCCGGAAAACGATAAGGGTGTGGCCCGCTTGGCGGCCCATATCACGGATTTTTCACTGGCTGCAATGAGGGGGTTTTCCTCAAAAAACAGGGGTAAAAAACGATGATAAATTCAATGAAACACGTTTTGGCTGGGGTGCTGACAGTGGGCCTGGCGATCTCGGCCTGGGCGCAGGAGGTGGGGACCAATGGACCGGAGTGGTTGACCAGACCGCTATCGCTGGTGAATGCCTTGGACACGGCATTGCAACAGAATGCCAAAGTGCAGGAGGCCCGGAATGACCTCGAGACATCGCGCGGGCTGGTTGTCCAGACTCGTGCGGTGGCCATGCCCCAGTTGCAGGCCAACGCGGTCTATAAATACACGCAACCCAATGATATCGAGGGCTTGACCATTAATAACTACAGCCTCAGCACGCCGGATCAGAATTGGAATTCAGACGTGCAGATTGTCCAGTCCATTTATCTTGGCGGGAGGTTGACTGCGGCGTTCCGGGCTGCGACAGCCACGCAAAAGCAGGCTGTGGCTGATTTTGAGACCACTGTGGCCAATGCCCTGCTGGAAACCCGGCTGGCGTATTATGACGTGCTGTTGGCGGCGCAGCAGGTTCGGGTGCATGAGGCTTCGGTGGATTTGTTGCAGCATGAATTGTCCGACCAGGAACAGCGGCAAAAGGCCGGAACGGTTCCCAAATTTAACGTTTTGCGAGCCGAAGTGGCTTTGGCCAATGAGCGTCCCAACCTCATCGGGGCCCGTAACCAATACCGGATCGCAAAAAACAACCTGGCCAACCTGCTTGGGTATAATCTTCCCCATGATGTGTGGGAGGACATACCATTGAACCTGACCGATGGATTTGATACTGCACCAAGCCAGGTCAACCTGCCCGATGCCATCCAGCAGGCCTTGAACCGCCGCACGGAACTGGTCTCTGCCCGCCAAAAAGTCACCTTGCAGCAACTCAACATCATCAATGCGCAGGCGGGGTACAAGCCCGCGGTTTCCGTTTTCGCGGGATACAACTGGTTCAACCAGCAATATCCCCAGCCTGGTCAGGCGGCGGTTTCTCTGAATTCGGATTATTCCGGATGGAACGCCGGGGCCCAGTTATCCTGGAATATTTTTGACGGTTGGCTGACGGCTGGGAAGGTCCGGGAGGCGCGGTCGCAATTCGACAAGTCGCAAACGGAATACCAGGACCAATGCAGGCAGATCGAGTTGGAGGTGCGGACCACCTACTCAGATTTGATTCAAGCTCAGGAGACACTGGATTCCCAGTCATCTGTGCAGGCCGAGGCGGAGGAGGCGCTGCGCGAGGCCAGGGAGCGGGCAGAGGCGGGCACCGGCACTCAACTGGATGTTTTGGACGCGGAAACCGCCCTTACCCAGGCACGCACCACCCAAGTCCAGGCCATGCACGATTACTCCGCCGCCCGTGCCCGGTTCCAACGCGCCATAGCGGCCGACCTGGTCTCGGTTCATTAAATTCAAATTGCCGGTTGACGCCGCCCTTTCCATTCGGGATTTTGTCCTGCCATGGCAAACATTAGACGCGCATTAATTTCTGTTTCAGACAAAACCGGGCTGCCCGCCTTTGCCCAGGCCTTGGCCCGGGCCAATGTGGAAATCATTTCCACGGGCGGGACGGCAAAAGCCCTTAGGGAATCCGGATTGGCCGTGAAAGATGTGTCCGACCTGACCGGATTTCCAGAAATGATGGAAGGACGAGTCAAAACCCTGCATCCCAAGGTTCACGGGGGGTTATTGTACATCAGGGGAAATGCGGAGCATGAAAGGGCGGCTCAGGCCCACGGGATTGCATCCATAGACCTGGTGGTGGTGAATTTGTATCCTTTTGAAAAAACCGTTGCCAAGCCCGGGGTGGAGTTGCACGAGGCGATTGAGAACATTGACATAGGCGGGCCTTCCATGTTGCGCAGCGCCGCCAAGAACCATGACAGCGTGACGGTGGTGGTGGACCCGGCAGATTATCAGCAGGTGGCCGAGCAAATTGCCAGTCAGGGAGGGACCACCTTGGAATTGCGCCGGCGCCTGGCGGCAAAGGTATTCGCGCGCACTGCTTCTTATGATGCCGCCATAGCAGCGCATCTTCAAAGGGAGTTTTTTCCAAACCAGGAATCCATGCCGGCAGCGCTGACTCTTACATCCGAACTGGTCCAACCCCTGCGGTACGGGGAGAATCCCCATCAGATCGCCGGGCTTTATGGTTCATTCAAGCAATACTTTGAGCAACTTCACGGAAAGGAATTGTCCTATAACAACATTTTGGACCTTACTGCCGCGGCCTCGCTCATGGGCGAGTTCAAGGGTGCGCCGCCCACGCTGGCCATTTTGAAACACACCAACCCCTGTGGCGTGGGACAGGCGCCCATTTTAAAGGAGGCTTGGGACAAGGCCTTTTCGACAGACCGACAGGCGCCGTTTGGCGGGATTATTGCCGTGAATGTTCCATTGGATGCGGATTGCGCCCGGGCCATTTCCGAGATTTTCAGCGAGGTGATTGTCGCGCCCGATTATTCACCCGAGGCCCTGGCCATTCTCCAGAAGAAAAAGCACCTGCGGTTGGTGAAAGTGACCAGGGATCCGGATTCCGCCTCACCCTGGTCCATTCGCAGTGTGGGTGCGGATTCCTATTTGCTCCAGCAAACGGACAGGCAAAACATCCGTCCTGAGGAATTGAAAATCGTAACCCGCCGCCAGCCCACAGATGCGGAGCTGCATTCCATGCTTTTTGGCTGGAAGGTGGTGAAGCATGTCAAATCCAATGCCATTGTTTATGCCTCGGTGGACCGCACCATTGGGATAGGGGCCGGACAGATGAGCCGCGTGGATTCCAGCCGGATAGCCGTCTGGAAGGCGGGCGAGGCGAAACTCTCCATCCAAGGTTGTGCGGTGTGCAGTGATGCCTTTTTTCCATTTGCGGATGGATTGATTGCGGCCTTTGAGGCGGGGGCCACCGCCGCCATCCAGCCCGGCGGATCTGTCCGGGATGCCGAGGTTATTGCCGCCGCAGATCAACGGGGCATGACCATGGCTTTCACCGGAATCCGCCATTTCAGGCATTGACAATGCTGACCACATAAAAAGCGGTGGATCCGGGTTGATTCAACCAGGGATTTTGCCCATCGTGCCTGAACCCTGAGTTGTTCAGGGATTTAGGTGGTGCTCCAGGTGGCCTCCATTTGCAAACAAGCTGGCGGCCTGTCAAACCAGGATCATGTTGGATGTGTTTCGTACTGATGATGGGAGAGGATTTGCCTCGCCACCTCGGCGGCTTGAGCACGCAATTCAGGCACGGCAATGGATTCATAGAGGCCACCCCGCCGGTTGCTGCCCAGGGTGTAAAGTCGAGGAATGGCAAGGCCCCTGGCATTTTGAACCGTTCCCTGATGGTCCGTGCAAATCCCCATGTTCAAGGGATCCGGCGCCAATAAATCGTCCGCCAAAAGTTGCCTAATGAGAGGGTCGCCAAGTTTCTGATAGTTGGATTGGGGCCCGGTGCAGTTTAAAATCTTGGAAACCCGGATTTTCCGGGGTTGCATGAGCCTGCGGGGTTGGTAAATGATTTCAACAGCCCCGGATTCGGGATTCAAATTTTGAATGCGGCCCTGGTGGCAGGTCAGTCTGCCCTCTTGTTCCAGTCGGGCTTTCACCTGCATTATTTCAGGGGCGCAACGATGCCGATGTGTGTCCCACAACCCCTGAACATGACGCAAAAAGCGGCGTTGTTCATTCCGGGGCAGATTTCTCCAAATCAATGCATGGAATGGACGCATTGAATCAATGACTGGCCGCCAATCCGTGCCCTGCTCCTCCGCCTGCCGGATTTGTCCCCGGACTTGCCGTACCAATTCCCTGGTGGTGGCCGGCAAATGGTTTGCGTCCAAAAACGGGGCGCTCGCCGCATGTTTTTGATGGACCTGAGGGAATAATCCACGCCGGGAAAGCACATGAATGTGTCCATCCTTTTTTGTGTGTTCAAGGGTGGCCAGAACGTCCAGGCTGGTCAATCCCGATCCTATGATCAAAACATCTCCAGGCTCCGCCAGTTCGCGGAGTGTGTCGGGAGAATATGCGTCATTCTTGTACCATGGCGCATTTTGGGCTTGTGCGGCGGGTGGAAAATTCCCCGGCGCCAAAACCACGCTTTTTGCCGCGGCTTCAAGCCCGTTTTTACCAGTTATGAAATAAACCCCACCGGCATTGGGAACAACGCGCACCACTTGGTCGTGGAGCAGTTCCATACGTGGATTTTGCCTGAGGCTTTCCTTGAGCAAGGCTTGAATGTATTCGCCATAGACGCGGCGGGGCAGGTAGGCGCCAGGGTCCGGTTTGCCCAGATTGGCTGCTGTCAGGCTGGCCGCATTGGCTGTCACCCACCGGTAAAAATGTCCAATGTCCCACGGAAAGGCGCCCATTTGGTCGGCGCGCACGTTCAAAAGATGTTTATAATCGCCGGTCCCATAAGCCAGTCCACGCCCATGGACCCGGTTGCGCTCAATCAGGGCCACACGCAGGGGAATCCCCGACATCGCCAGATTCACCGCCACCAGCGTGCCGCAGAACCCGGCTCCAATGATGGCCACATCGTATTTTTGTTTTTCTCCACTCATGAAGGAATGATGGACCCTTTTTGGGTTAAATGGTAATATCAATTCGTGAATACCCATAAATAAAAGCTATGAATGGAATGATGGATTACAGGTTGCATGTGTTTCGGCAGGTTGCGGTGTCAGGCAGCCTCACCCGGGCGTCGAGGATTTTGCATCTTTCGCAGCCCGCTGTGACCAAGCATATCAAGCTTTTGGAAGAGGAACTGGGCATGCCATTGTTTGTGCGGTCCAGTAGTGGAATTGTTTTGACCGATGCCGGGGTGGTTTTTCTGCAACACGTGGTGGAAACCGAGCGCGCGCGTGCCCGGGTGCTGGATCAACTCAGGGCGCCGTTGGGACAATTGTCCGGAAGTCTCCGGTTGGGCGCCAGCAGGACAATAGCCTCCTATTGGCTGGCCGATGCCCTGATTCGATTGAAGAAAAGTCACCCCTTGATCCGTTGTGATTTGAGTGAAGGCAACACGGAACACATCATCAGCCTGCTTTTGGACCAAAAAATCGAGGCCGGCTTGGTGGAGGGGCCTTGCCGGAGACGGGAAATAAGGGCTCAGGCCTTTTTTGAGGATGAGATTATCTGGATTGCCTCGCCCGGGCATGAATTGGCACGTGAGCGGAAGCCGGACCTTTCCAGGATTCTGGCATGTCCCATCGTTTCCCGGGAGGTGGGTTCCGGCACTCGAAAGGTTGTGGAAATAGCCCTGCGCCAGCGAGGAGTGACTTTTTCCCGACTTAACATCATTCAGGAATTTCACAACAGCGAGGCCATCAAACAAATGGTTTCAAGCGGGGTTGGAATCGGTTATTTGTCCCGGTTGAGCGTCCAGGCTGAACTGGCCCGCGGCAATTTGGCTGAAATACGTAGCCCTGGGTGGCTCATCACCCGCCCCTTCTTCCTGCTAACCGCACAAGGACCGGATCCATCCGGCATCGTCAGGGTGTTTTCAGACATTTTGCGAGATTCATCCTCACCCCGATGACTTGGCGAGGAGCCCAGAGGCGCTGGGCTGCTGCTTGATCTTGGAAATGGCGGGCATGAAGGTTAAAAGCCGGCGGGGTGACAAAGCCAGCCTCGTGCGTTGAGTGCGTTTCTAAAGACGTTTTTTGGTTTTCAGAGCATTGACAGAAAAGATGTGTGTACTTCCCCCGAAAAAATGGACACAGAATTGTCAGTTGTTTTTATACCCTAACTGTAATGCCTTTCGGAAATTCATGGGGGAATGACGGCGATGGTGACGGGTTCCTGTGATGAGGTGCTTTTGAGCAGGCGCGACCAACTGCTCACAGGTTGACGGACCGCTTGCGGACAGGAGCGCCTCCGGCGTTTGGGAGTCAGGCAACGTCGCGCCTGTGCGTAAAAGCGTTCCGTCAATTGTTGTTTTTGCCAATCCTCCAACAGGTCATCTCCCAAGGCGAACACTAGCCAGAGCGGCTGCATCAATTCGAGCAATTTGATGAAGCTCACCCGCAAGACTGGCACCTTCCCGTCCGCCGCGCGATCCCGCTCCTGTGCCAGCAGCGCCGCCGCCAGCATCAGCGCGGCGATTTCCTGGGCGGCGGTTTCCAGGGTGTGGCTCTGGAGAACCTCGCTGGTGCGCAGGTAATGCTTCAATTCACGATAGAATCATTCGTGCTCCCACCGTTTGGTGTAGAGTTCCACCAACTCCAGCGCGGGTGCCGTTTTGGGCTCCAGCAGGGTCGTCCAGAGTCGCAGTTCGCAGCTGCGAAAGCCTTTGCGCCCGACGCGAACCCGGATTTCCCGCAGGGTGAGCCAGTGAAGAATCACCCGCGGCTTGCCCTTTTGACGGACGGGCACCCGCACCCAACGACTGCCGTCCTTGAGGCGCCGCACCAACTGCGCTTGGAGGTTCTGGCGAGCGCGAATCAAAAAGTGACTGCCCACGCGTTGACAAGCCTGCCACGCCTGCCAGGCGAAGGCGCCGCAACCATACAGCCGGTTGGCCAGCAGCAAGGCCTGCTTGGGTAAGCGTGCCAGCAAGCTCAGGGTCAGTTCCCATTCCGACTGCCCTTGGTATCCGATGGCCGCCGCCACCGGATTATGCAAGCCCACTTCCAGCAGCACCCCGATGACGGTCCTGGTCAAGGGGCCCTATGGACAATTGTTAAACTACTTCCACGCGAGTCTCAAGCTCAAGCGGAAGGAACACCTGGGTGGCAAACTGCGGCGCGTGTACGACGCGGCCCAAACACCATTGGCGCGTGTGCTGGCCAGCGCAGAGGTTTCGGCCCTCACCAAAGAAAGGTTGCGGAAGGACAAGGCGGGGCTCAATCCCTTCGCCTTGAAACTGGCCGTGACCAAGAGCCTCAAAGAGATCGAGGCAATGCGCCGAAGGCGCCACCTTTAAAATGAGGAAAAACACAACATTTTTGCCTCTCACAAACAGCATTGAACACCCCACGAACCTTCGACCGCAGGGGGCGCGAGCTAAGGCTCGCAGCTCGCCCCCTGCTCGTTTTAGCCCGCATCGAAGACCAAAACCAGTTAACCAAAACAAAGGCCATCGGGTAACACCCTTTTGGCACAACGATACACCAGCTCGGGTAACATTTACTTCTGGCAGACGGCGCCACAAGAACAAACCCAGTCCATTACCCGTTCCTTTTGGAGAGAAGGGAATGATCGCCCAAAAATTTGAGTGTCCCACATGGCAATGAGGACCCATTTTTCGAAGGC